>NZ_JBSFWU010000067.1:0-42130 GCF_053594995.1 Streptomyces sp. NPDC002536 | reverse complement strand
TTCCGATCTGGCCGTCGGTGGTTGCTCGCGCAGTTCCCCGCGCCCCTGCGGGGCGCGGGCCTGGCAACCCCCTGGAGGGGGGAGCCCGGGTATCCCCCGAGCGGCTTTGCGGGGTAGCGTGCACAGCGCGCCGTCGCTGGTCGTTTGGTTGGCCGCACTCCGGGTCCTGATCCCGCAGAATAGGGAGGACCAGGTGCGCTCGAAACCGATCGGGCGCGGACGTCGACGCGGTCCCCCGGTCCGCTCCGTCCGCCGCCCCGGTCGTCCGGCAGGCGCACTCGTGAGACGGCGTGGAAGAGAGAATCGATTCTTGTGAGTGCTGCGATGCGAAGCCGTACCCCGGACCGCCTGTGCGCCGAGGCGGTCGAACTCGCCCGGGAGGCCGCCGAGGAGGCGGCGCTCCCCGGGAAGGTCGGCGAGCACGTCGAGGCCCTCGCCGACGGGGACCGGGTCGTCACGCACTACTTCGCCTGCGACGACCCCGGCTACCGGGGCTGGCGCTGGGCCGTCACCGTCGCCCGCGCCTCCCGTGCCAAGGCCGTCACCGTCGACGAGACGGTGCTGCTGCCCGGGCCCGACGCCCTCCTCGCCCCCGAGTGGGTGCCGTGGAGCGAGCGCCTGCGCCCCGGCGACATGGGCCCCGGCGACCTGCTGCCCACCGACGCGGAGGACCTGCGCCTGGAGCCGGGCTGGACCGGTGAGGACGTGCCGCCGCCGAACTCCGCCGTCTCCCGGGAGATGACCGAGCTGGTCGACGCCGAGGACGCCGAGGTCTCCGCCGGGCCGCCGTCCGCGCAGCCGACCGCGCCCGTGCGCGGTTCGATCGCCTCCCTGGCCGAGGAGCTCGGCATGCGCCGCGCCCGCGTCCTGTCCCGCTACGGGCTGCACACGGCCGCCGACCGCTGGGACGAGTCGTACGGCGCGAAGACCCCGATGGCGCAGGCGGCGCCCGCGTCCTGCGTCAGCTGCGGCTTCCTGATCCCCATCGGGGGATCGCTCGGCCAGGCGTTCGGCGTCTGCGGCAACGAGTTCGGTCCTGCGGACGGCCACGTGGTGTCCCTGTCCTACGGCTGCGGCGGCCACTCGGAGGCCGCCGTCATGCCGAAGCCGCCGCGGCCGGCGCCGCCGGTCATCGACGAGACGCTCGTCGATCTGATGCCGTTGCGGCCGGAGGCCGCGGAGGGTGCCGCCGAGGAGGACCTCGGGCACTCCTGACGGGGCGCCGGGTTTCGGGTGCGGGCTCGTTCTGGCTTGTCGCGCAGTTCCCCGCGCCCCTTCGGGGCGCTCAGCAGCTAGGAGACCACCAACGTGACCGACGACCTCTTCGGCACCGCACGCCTGCGGCGCGGAGTGCTGGACGCGTGGGCCGCGTCCCCCGCGCGGTTCCGGGAGGACGCCAACGCCGAGGAGGACCTGGTCCTCGGCGGCTACCGCGACCGGCTCGTGGTGGAGCTCGCCCAGAACGCCGCCGACGCCGCCGCCCGGGCCGGCGTCACGGGCCGCCTGCGCCTGACGCTGCACGCCGCCGGGCCGGGCGAGCGGCCGGTCCTGGCCGCGGCCAACACCGGTGCCCCGCTGGACGCGGCCGGCGTGGAGTCCCTCTCCACCCTGCGTGCCTCGGCCAAGCGCGACGACGCGGAGCTCGCCGGGACCGTCGGCCGGTTCGGCGTCGGCTTCTCCGCGGTCCTCTCCGTCACCGACGAACCCGCCGTCATCAGCCGTACCGGCGGCGTCCGCTGGTCCCTGTCGGAGGCGCACGACCTGGCCGTGGCCGCCGCCGGGGACACCCCCGAGCTCGCCGAGGAGATCCGCCGCCGCGACGGTCACGTCCCCCTGCTGCGCCTGCCGCTGCCCGCCGAGGGCACCGCTCCCGAGGGCTACGACACGGTCGTGGTCATGCCGCTGCGCGACGGCGCCGCGGAGGACCTCGCCGAACGGCTGCTCCGGGACGTCGACGACGCGCTCCTGCTCGCCCTGCCCGGCCTGGCCGAGGTGGCCGTGGAGACCCCGGACGGGCGGACCCGCACCCTGACGCGCGGTCAGGACGGCCCGTACGTGCTGGTCGACGACTCGGACCGCGGCACCGCCACCCGCTGGCGCGTGGAGCACGCCGGGGGCCGGCTGGACGCGGCCCTCCTCGCGGACCGCCCCGTCGAGGAACGCCTGCGCCCCGCCTGGTCCCTGACCTGGGCCGTCCCGGCCGGTCCGGACGGTGTCCCGGTCCGTCCCGGCACCGCCCCCGTGCTGCACGCGCCGACCCCCACCGACGAGCCCCTGGGCCTGCCCGCGCTGCTGATCGCGACGTTCCCGCTGGAGCCCACCCGCCGCCGCACGGCCCCCGGCCCGCTCACGGACTTCCTCACCGAGCGCGCCGCCGAGACCTACGCGGCGCTGCTCGCCGACTGGCACCCCGTCTCCGCCGGCACCCTCGACCTCGTACCGTCGCCGCTCGCGACGAGCCCGCTGGACGCCGAGCTGCGCCGCCGGATCCTGGACCGGCTGCCCCGCGTGGCCTTCCTGCCGAGCGCGGGCGCGGCCCGCGAGCCGGAGGAGGGGGACGAGGGGGAGACCACGGAGGAGCCGCACGCCCTGCGGCCCGTGGAGGCCGAGGTCGCGGAGGGCGCGGGCGCCGGGACCGTCGCCGTCCTGGGCGAGCTGTTCCCCAGCCTGCTGCCCGCGGGCCTGGAGCGCCGCCAGGAGCTGCGTGCGCTCGGTGTGGCCCGCGTGCCGCTGGGCGAGGTCGTCGACCGCCTGGCGGGCGTGGAGCGCGAGGCGGGGTGGTGGTGGCGGCTCTACGAGAGCCTCGCCGGCGTCGACCCGGACCGGCTCACCGGCCTGCCGGTACCCCTTGCCGACGGCCGGACGGCCGTCGGGCCGCGCCAGGTCCTGCTGCCCCTCGCGGACGAGACGGGCTCGCAGCGCCTGTCCCGGCTCGGCCTGAAGGTCGTCCACCCCGACGCGGCCCACCCGCTGCTGGAGAAGCTGGGGGCGACCCCGGCGTCGCCGCGCGCGATCCTGACGACGCCCCAGATCCGTGCGGCGGTCGCGGCGTCGCTGGACGCCGACGAGATCTGGGACGAGGAGGGCCTCGACCCCGACGCGCTGGTCGAGACCGTCCTCACCCTCGTCCGCGACGCGGACCTCGCCCCCGGCGACGAGCCCTGGCTCGCCGCCCTCGCCCTCCCCGACGAGGACGGCGAATTGGCACCGGCAGGCGAACTCGTCCTCCCCGGCAGCCCGTTCGAACAGGTCATCCGTCCCGGTGAACTCGCCGCGTGCGACGCCGAACTGGCCGAACGCTGGGGCGAACAGCCGCTCACCGCCGTCGGCGTGCTGGCCGGCTTCGCGCTCGTGCGCGCCACGGACGTCGTCCTCGACCCCGACGAACTGGAGCCCCGCGACGGCGACTTCGCCGAACCGGACGACGTGGGTCTGCTCGACGCCGTCGACGTGTGGTGCGAGGACGTGCTGGACCGCCTCCCCGACACCTCCGTGCCGCCCGTCGCCACCGAGATCGTCGCCGTGCGCGACCTGGACCTCGTCGACGACGACGCCTGGCCGCAGGCCCTCGCCCTGCTCGCACAGCCGCCGCTGCGGGACGCGCTGACCGCGCCCGTACGCGTCCTGCTGCCGGACGGCACGACCGAGTCCGTGCGCCCGTACGCCGCGTGGTGGCTGCGCGGCCACCCCGTCCTGGACGGCCGCCGCCCCGCCGGCCTGCGCGCGGAGGGCGGCGACCCGCTGCTCGCGGGCCTGTACGAGGCGGCGGACGCGGCGGGCCTCGCCGACGAGCAGGTGCTGCGCGCGCTGGGCGTGCGCACGTCGGTCGCGGCCCTGCTGGACGAGCCCGGTGGTGCGGCCGAGCTCCTGTCCCGCCTGGCGGACCCGGAGCGCGAGGTGACGGCCGGTCAACTGCACGGCCTGTACGGCGCGTTGGCGTCCATGGATCCCGATGAGGTCACCCTCCCCGACGAGCTGCGCGCCGTCGTCGACGGCGAGGTCCGTGTCGTGGACGCGGCGGAGGCGCTGGTCGCGGACGCCCCCGACCTGCTCCCCCTGGCGTCCGGCCACGCCCTGCTCCCCGTGCCGCCGGCCTGGGCGGCGGAACTGGCGGACTTGCTCCAGGTGCGCCGCCTCGGCGAGTTCGTCGTGGCGACGGCGGAGGCGGGGGCGGGTGAGACCCGCGAGGTCCCGGAGGAGGTGCAGTCGCTGCTGCCGGGCGCTCCCGCGACGTACGTGGAGCACGAGGAGCTGGTGATCGACGGCGTCGAACTGGACTGGCGCCTGGGCCCGGACGGCATCCTCCACGCGGCGACCCTGGAGGGCGTGGCGGCGGGCCTGGCCTGGTCGGCGGGCGCATGGGCACGCCGTTTCGAGGTGGCGGCCCTGCTGGAGGATTCGTCGCGGGGTGAGGAACTGGGGCGGCTGCGCTGGTTCGAGTAGAAGGCCGGGGGGCTTCGATACGCGGTCGTATGCGCCGAGCGCCCGTTTCGTAACCCAATGCGCCCTGTTTACTGCTTTCACCTGTCTGGAGGAAATCATTCCGCCGGGGTGACACTCCGAGCACTACGGAGCCGTCGCGCACCGCAGGGTTTCACCGGATCCACCCGGATCCACCTGGCTCCGTAGCCAGGAAGGGAACAGGCAATGCGCAACGTACGACCTCGCCTCGCCGGTATCGCAGCCCTGGCCGTCGCCGCGGCAGGGCTGGCGACGGCACCGGCCGCCCACGCAGCCCCCGCCGACGCTCTCGCCGTCACCATCACGCGGATGGATGTGCTGGCCCACATCCCCGTCGATGTCAGGGGTGAACTCATCAACACGGCCTTCCCGGCCAGGGAGGGCCTGACCGCAGTCGCCCTCGACACCGGACTGGAACTGGGCGAAGGAAGCACGTCGGAACCCGGCAACGGCGGGAACGAGGGCTACACCGTCCCGCTCACCCTGGACCTCGGAACGGTCCACAACGGGGAGGTCTCGCACGTCACGGTCACCGACCTGCAGACCAACCAATCGACTGAGAGTGTCACCGACATCGCCACCCTCACCTGCCACTTGAACGCCCTCGGCAACGGTTCGTGCAGCTGAGCGCTCCGTGGGAAGTGCGGTGCGTCGGCTGCGGGCTCGTCGTGGCTTGTCGCGCAGTTCCCCGCGCCCCTTTGGGGCGCGATCACGCACCGCACTTCGTCACCCCAAGCAGTGAGTTCGGCCGTTTGAGCTGAAAGCGGGCTGGTTGCCGAGCAGGATCCGCGGTAGCGAGGTGGGTGCGGGTGACGGGCCTGCGCCCCTCGGGCTCCGGGGAGGTGGGGTGCGGTGACGGACGAGACGTCCCAGCCGCCGCTCGGCTGGCGGTATGTCGGGAACCAGGTGAAGCTGTGGCGGACGGGCGCCGGGTTCACGCGGGAGGAGTTGGCCAAAGAGGCTGGGTACGGGTACGCGACCATCGAGTCGATGGAGCTGGGTCGGCGGCGGCCTACTGAGCGGGTGCTGCAGATCGCGGATGAAATGTGTGGGGCGCGGGGGAAGTTGCTCGCCGGACTGGAGTATCTGCAGCCCGATTCTATTTTGGTGCAGCAACGGGACTACAGGCGGTACGAGGTCGAGGCGGTCGCCACCAGTGCCTATCACCCGCTGACGTTTCCGGGGCTCCTTCAGACCGAGGAGACGATGCGCACGATGTTTGCCGCTCGTTGGCCACCCGTGAACGATGAGGGAGTCGACGAACTCGTGGCGAACCGGTTGGGTCGGCAGTCGCTTCTGCAGGATCAGGATAGAACGTTCAACTATGTTGTTCAGGAAGCTGTGTTGCGCCATCGGCTCGGGAGTGCCGAGGCGCACCGGCGGCAGCTGCGGCAGCTGCTGGAGGTGGGCGCCCGGCGGAATGTGAAGGTTCAGGTGATGGCGACAGGAGGCTGGCACTCTGGACTCTGCGGGGCCTTCACCCTCTTGGATCTGCCGGATCACAACCGCCTTGCCTACGTGGAGGGGCAACTGGTTCAGATGTTTTGCGAATCCGCTGAACAGGTGAGCCTCCTGTCCCGGCGCTACGCAGCCATTGCAGGGCAAGCTCTCAGGCCCGAGGAATCGGCCGAACTGATCGGCAAGTTGGCGGATGGAGTGTGAGCGAAGGTTGCTGCATGCCCTGATGGCATCGGAGTCCGGGACTCGAAGCTCGGCTTCGGCGGGACGCGTCTGGCCCTCTCACGGTCCAGCGCATATCCATACCCTGACCCACCCCGAGTTTCGGGCCCCGGGATCCGAGCGCTCTTTCCAAGGAATGGTGGGTCGTCAGACCCACCCACCCTCCCCAACTCCCGTATGCACACGTGCGGATGACATTTCTCGTGCACGGCGCTCCGGCGCGCCCCCGCCGTGTAGCGTGCCCATCAGCAAGCAACCCCCGCCCGGTGTTAGAGCACCGGAACGGGGGTCTGACCAACAAGATCGGTAAGGACGATCTCATGGCTGACGCCAAGCTTAGCCCTGCCGCGTCCCCGTACGCGGCCCCAATGGCTCGATCCGGCTACGGGAAGCGCAGCGTTCCCGATCAAGCCCCCCGGACCGCCCGCACGTTCGCGCACCTCGCGCCCCGTGAGGCTTCCGTCGCCGCGCACATCGACCGGCTGCCCGACGGTGCCGCCATGGACATCAAGACCCTGGCCAAGGAGATCGCCGCCTACGGGCAGCAGGCCGTGGCCTCCGCCCTCAAGGCGATCTCCGCCGCCGGGCACCTGCGCCGCGTCCGTGAACGGGTCGACGGCCACCGTACGCAGTGGGTCCAGCGCACCTACTTCTCCCGCACCCCGCGCACCGACGCCTGGTGGCGGCAGTTCCTGTCCGGCGATTCGCCCGCAGGGACGGCAGCCGTACCACCGCAGCCCGTTCACCCGCCCGAGCGCACCGCCGCCTACACCGCCCTCGCCGCACTCGGCCGCACCGACGCCCGTATGACGCTCTCCGCGAAGGAGTGCGCGGCCCTGGAGCCGTTGGCCGCCGAGTGGCTGGCCCGAGGCGTCCCCGCAGCGCACCTCGTCCAGGTGCTCACTGACCGGCTCCCCTCTCCCGTCCATGCCCCGGGCGCCCTTGCCCGCAAGCGGCTCACCGACAAGATGCCGCCCGAGCCCGAGCCGGTCGCCGCGCCCCTCCGCATCATGGAGTGCACCGGGTGCCGTGTCCCCGGGCCGCCCGAGGCCCTGCCCGGCGGACTGTGCCGCACCTGCCGCCACGACGACCGCGAGGCTCAAACAGCGGACGACAACAACGTCCGCGCCCACGTCGCCCGCCTGCGCGCCCTGGCCCGCTCGGAACGGGTGCCTCGTAACGCCCTGACCAGCACAAACACCCCGTCCTAAACTGGTCGTGGAGGCGAGGCCACCATGACCAGAAAAGTTGCCGACTGCCGCAAGTACCCCAGTGAGTCCCACTGCACCCTCACCATCGCCGGTGAGGAGGAAGAGGTCCTGCGCGCCGCCACCGCGCACGCCGTCTCCGTGCACAAGCACGAGGACACCCCCGAGCTCCGCGAGCAGATCCGCGGGCTGCTGGAGGACGAGAAGGCCGCCTAGGGCGCCCCGTAAGGGGCGCGGGGAACTGCGCGACCGGCCACGACGCGCCCGCAGCCGACGTACTCGGGGCTTCGCCCCGGACCTCTGGTGTAGTGCGTCGACTGCGGGCCGGTGGGGGTTGCTCGCGCAGTTCCCCGCGCCCCTTACGGGGCGCCCTAGGCCGGCCAGCGCCGGCTCACCCACCGCCAGGTGAACTCCAAAATGCAAGCCGCCGTGACCGCGATCCCCACGGCGGCCCACGGCATCGTCGTGCCCACCAGCCGCAGCGCGAAGAAGCGCTGCAGCCACGGCGTCAGGAGCACGATCACGAAGCCCGCGCCCATGGCCAGGACCAGGGCGACGCGCCACCACGTGTACGGGCGCGCGATGATCGCGAGGACCCACAGGGAGACGAGGAAGAGCGTGAGCGTCGCCGCGCTCGTCTCCGCCCCCAACGCGCCGTCCTGGCCCGCGTAGTGGGCGCGGGCCAGGACGTATGCGACGAAGGTGGCCGTTCCCGCGATCAGCCCGGAGGGGATCGCGTAGCGCATCACCCGGCGCACGAAGTGCGGCCTCGCGCGCTCCTTGTTGGGGGCGAGTGCCAGGAAGAAGGCGGGGACGCCGATCGTCAGCGTCGACAGCAGCGTCAAGTGCCGTGGCAGGAAGGGGTACGGGACCCGCGTGCACACCACCAGGATCGCCAGGAGTACCGAGTAGGCCGTCTTCGTCAGGAACAGGGTCGCCACGCGCGTGATGTTGCCGATGACGCGGCGGCCCTCGGCGACGACGGACGGCAGCGTCGCGAAGCTGTTGTTGAGCAGCACGATCTGGGCGACGGCGCGCGTCGCCTCCGAACCGGAGCCCATCGACACGCCGATGTCGGCGTCCTTGAGGGCGAGCACGTCGTTGACGCCGTCGCCGGTCATGGCCACCGTGTGGCCCCGCGACTGCAGGGCGCCCACCATGTCCCGCTTCTGCTGCGGGGTGACGCGGCCGAACACCGCGCCCCGGTCGAGGACTTCGGCCATCGCCTCCGGCTCAGCCGGCAGTCGTCGCGCGTCGACGGGCGCGTCGGCGCCCGGCAGGGCGAGCTTGGCGGCGACGGCGCCGACGGAGACCGCGTTGTCGCCGGAGATGACCTTCGCGGAGACGTTCTGCTCCGCGAAGTAGCGCAGCGTGTCGGCCGCGTCGGAGCGCAGCCGCTGTTCCAGGACGACCAGGGCGGTGGGGCGGGCGCCGTGCGCGACCCGTGGGTCGTCCAGGTCGCGCTCGGTGCGGGCGAGCAGGAGCACCCGCAGTCCCTGGGCGTTGAGCTGTTCGATCTCCGTCAGGGCCGTGTCGCCCTCGGGCAGCAGCACGTCGGGGGCGCCCAGCAGCCAGTTGCTGCTCTCCGCGTCGGGGCTGTTGAGGGCGGCGCCGCTGTACTTGCGGGCGGAGGAAAAGGGCAGTGACTCGGTGCAGCGCCAGCCGGAGCCGTCGGGGTAGGCGTCGATGATGGCCTGGAGGCTGGCGTTGGGGCGCGGGTCGGACTCGCCCAGGGCGCCGAGGACCTGGCGCACGTAGGTCTCGTCGGCGCGGGCGCCGGGCAGGACGCGCAGTTCGCTGACGTCCATGCCGCCCTCGGTGAGGGTGCCGGTCTTGTCCAGGCAGACGGTGTCGACGCGGGCGAGGCCCTCGATCGCGGGCAGTTCCTGGACCAGGCACTGCTGCCGGCCCAGCCGGATGACGCCGATGGCGAAGGCGACGGACGTCAGCAGGACGAGGCCCTCGGGGACCATGGGGACGATACCGGCCACCATGCGGCGCACCGCCTCGTGCCAGTCGTGCTTCTGCACCACCAGCTGGCTGACGATGAGGCCGATGGCGGCCGGGAGCATCATCCAGGTGACGAACTTGAGGATCTGGCTGATGCCGCTGCGCAGTTCGGAGTGGACGAGCGTGAAGCGGGAGGCCTCCTCGGCCAGTTGGGCGGCGTAGGCCTGGCGCCCGACCTTGGTCGCGGTGAAGGCGCCGTTCCCGGCGACGACGAAGGAGCCGGACATCACCGGGTCGCCGGGCCGTTTCAGCACGGGGTCGGCCTCGCCGGTCAGCAGCGACTCGTCGATCTCCAGCCCGTCGGCCTCGGCGACCTCGCCGTCCACGACGCACTTGTCGCCCGGGCCGAGTTCGATGAGGTCGCCGAGGACGATCCGGTCGGTGGGGATCGCGACGGGCGCGCCGTCGCGGCGCACGGTGGGGCGGACCTCGCCGATGAGGGCGAGGGAGTCCAGGGTCTTCTTGGCGCGCAGTTCCTGGAAGATGCCGATCGCGGTGTTGGCGACGATCACGAACCCGAAGAGACCGTCCTGGATCGGTCCGACCACCAGGATGATCAGGAAGAGCACGCCGATGATCGCGTTGAACCGGGTGAGGACGTTGGCGCGGACGATGTCCGCCAGCGAGCGCGAGGAGCGGACGGGCACGTCGTTGACCTCGCCCCGGGCGACGCGCTCGGCGACCTCGCGGGCGGTGAGTCCGGGCGCGGGGGCGACAGTCTCCACCGGATCGCTCATGGATCCGACGGTACGGGCGGACGGGCCCGTTCACCTTTCGGAGCGGTCCGGAGGGTCCCGGAGCGTTGCGAAAGTGGTCAGCCCCGGACGGATTCGGCCTGCTGCGCGGCCTTGTGCCGCTTGATGGCGGCGTCCCGCTTGCGGACGTACCAGATGCCGACGAGGCCGAGCCCGCCGCCGGCCAGGCAGGTCCACAGCCACCACAGGTGTCCGTGGTCCCGGAACCAGCCGTAGAAGGGCAGCTGGGCGACGAAGAGGACGAACCACAGGATCGTGCCGCCGGTGATGGTGCCGACGACCGGGCCCTCCAAGGGCTCGGGTGCTTCGTGCCGGGGAGTCCATTTCGTCATGGCGTTCAGCCTAGTGCGTCCCTGAAGTGGGCGATTAGCCATCCGGGCTTTGTTTGTTCATACTGAATAAGCCTGGATTTGATTGAGTGGTTTTGTTTGATCCTCCAATCGTGATCCTTTTCTTCCGTCCCGGCCTCCCCGGCCCGAACGACTGAGGTTCCTGCATGACCACCTCGGCCAGCCCTGCGGTCGAAGACCGGCAGCAGTCCGACGCTGTCCCGCACCAGATACCGAACCCCGAACCGGACCCCGGGCCGCGGAACGTCCTCGACCGGTATTTCCGGATCACCGAGCGCGGTTCGTCCGTCTCCCGTGAACTCCGCGGCGGCCTGGCCACGTTCTTTGCGATGGCCTACATCGTCGTGCTGAACCCGATCATCCTCGGGGCCGGTCACGACAAGTTCGGGCACCAGCTGGACAACGCCCAACTCGTCACCGCCACCGCCCTGATGGCCGGGCTCTCCACGGTCCTCATGGGCGTGATCGGCAATGTGCCGATCGCCTGCGCCGCGGGCCTCGGCATCAACGCCGTCGTCTCGCTCCAGCTCGCCCCCAAGATGAGCTGGCCGGATGCCATGGGCATGGTGGTACTGGCCGGTCTGGTGCTGATGCTGCTGGTGGCCTCGGGACTGCGGCAGCGGGTGATGGACGCGATCCCGGGCGGGCTGCGCCGCGCGATCGCCATCGGCATCGGCCTGTTCATCTCGCTGATCGGCCTGGTCGACTCGGGCTTCGTCTCCCGCAACCCGGACGCCGCGCACACCACCGTCCCGCTCGCCCTCGGCCAGGGCGGTCAGCTGCACGGCTGGCCGGTGCTGATCTTCGTGCTCGGGCTCGCGCTCACCTTCGTCCTGGTCGTCCGCAAGGTGCGCGGTTCGATCCTCATCGGCATCGTGGCCATGACGGTGCTCGCGATCGTCGTCAACGCGGCCGCCGGACTGCCGGACACCGCCTGGGGCCTGAGCGTGCCCAAGGTGCCGTCGCACATCGTCGGGGCGCCCGACTTCGGCCTCATCGGCCACATCAGCCTCTTCGGCGGCTTCCGTGAGGTCGGGCTGCTGACCGGCTGCCTCTTCGTCTTCACGGTGCTGCTGTCCGGCTTCTTCGACGCGATGGGCACGATCATCGGCGTCGGCGAGGAGGCCGGACTGATGGACGAGAAGGGCCAGCTGCCCAACATGGGCCGGATCCTCATGGTCGACGGCATCGCCGTCGCGGCCGGCGGCCTCGGCTCGTCCTCGGCGAACACCTGCTTCGTGGAGTCCACGGCCGGTGTCGGCGAGGGTGCCCGCACGGGCCTGGCCAACCTGATGACCGGCGGCCTCTTCCTGCTGGCCCTGGTCTTCACCCCGCTCGCCACGGTGGTGCCCTCGCAGGCGGCGACCCCCGCCCTGCTGGTCGTCGGCTTCCTGATCATGGCGTCCAACGTCCGGGAGATCGACTGGAGCGACTTCACGATCGCGATCCCGGCGTTCCTGACGGTTGTCTCCATGCCGTTCACGTACTCGATCACCAACGGCATCGGGATCGGCGTCCTCGCCTTCATCCTGCTGCGGATCGCCGACCGGCGGGCGCGGGAGATCCCCTGGCTGCTGAACGCGGTCGGGCTGTGCTTCCTCGTGTACTTCATGCTCAACCCGATCGAGCAGGCGCTGGGCGTGAAGTAGTCAAGCCGCGCTCAGCAGCGTACGAGGCCGCAACGGGCGGCCGGGCCGCGTGCCCGGCCGCCCATGTGCTTTCTCCTGCATCTGTGCGCCCTCGTGCCCCACTTTCCTTAGTCCAGGTAATGAGTTAATCTAATGAACATGCCGGATTCATCCCGCACCAGCCCCGAGGACACGGCCGCCGTCAATGCACTGCGGTCGGGTGTCATGCGCCTGTCGCGGAGGCTCAAGCACCAGCGTGTCGACGAGTCGCTCAGCCCCACCGAGATGTCGGTGCTGGGCACCCTCGCCCGCTGCGGCTCCGCCACCCCGGGCGAACTCGCCCGCAAGGAGCATGTGCAGCCTCCGTCGATGACGCGCATCGTCGCGCTCCTGGAGGCCAAGGGACTGGTCCGGCTGGAACCGCACCCCGAGGACCGCCGCCAGAAGGTGGTCCGGCAGACCGAACAGGCCGAGGCGATGCTCGAGGAGAGCCGTCGCAAGCGCAATGCCTGGCTCTCCGAACTGGCCGGACAGCTCGACGAGGACGAATGGGCGACGCTGCGCGCCGCCGCGCCCGTCCTGGAGAAGCTCGCGCACCTGTAGGGACCTCGGACCCGGCCGGGCCGGGGGCCTGCCGCACGACGCACGGAGTACGCCGCACGGAAAGAGAGGCGAACCCACCTTGAGTACGGGACCCGGAGCAGACTCCGCACCCGCACCGAACCGCCACGACGACGACACCCGCACGACCTCCCTGCAGCCCGGGACGGCGCCCGCTGCGCCTGACGCGCCCGTCGCGCCCGCCAAGGGGGGCACCTTCAGCTCACTGCGCATCCGCAACTACCGTCTCTACGCCGGCGGACAGGTCGTCTCCAATGCCGGCACATGGATGCAGCGCATCGCCCAGGACTGGCTGGTCCTCGGCCTGACCGGCTCCTCCGCCGCCGTGGGCATCACCACGGCCCTGCAGTTCCTGCCCATGCTGCTGTTCGGGCTCTACGGCGGCGTCATCGCCGACCGCTGCCCCAAGCGGCCCCTGCTGGTCGTCACGCAGGCCGCGATGGGCGCCACCGGGCTGGCCCTCGCGGCGCTCACGCTCTCCGGACATGTCCAGGTTTGGCATGTCTACCTCATAGCATTCGTGCTGGGCGTGGTGACCGTCGTCGACAACCCCGCCCGCCAGGCCTTCGTCTCCGAGATGGTCGGCCCCGCCGACCTGCGCAACGCGGTCAGCCTCAACTCCGCCAACTTCCAGTCGGCCCGGCTCGTCGGCCCCGCCGTCGCCGGTGTGCTGATCACCGCCGTGGGCAGCGGCTGGGCGTTCCTGCTCAACGGGATCTCCTTCGCCGCGCCCGTCGCGGCGCTGCTGATGATGCGCACCTCGGAGCTGCACAAGGCCGAGCGCGCCCCGCGCGGCAAGGGGCAGTTGCGGGAGGGGCTGCGGCATGTCGCCGAACGGCCCGAGCTGATCTGGCCGATCGTGCTGGTCGGCTTCATCGGCACCTTCGGCTTCAACTTCCCCATCTGGCTCACCGCGTTCGTCAACAACGTCTTCCACGCGGGAGCCGGTACGTACGGACTGCTCAACACCCTCATGGCGGCCGGGTCGTTGGCGGGCGCCCTGCTCGCGGCGCGGCGCGGCAGCTCGCGGCAGCGGCTGCTGATCGGTGCGGCCGCGGCGTTCGGCGCCCTGGAGATCGCGGCGGCGCTGGCGCCGGAGTTCTGGGTCTTCGCGCTGCTGCTCGTCCCGATAGGGATGTGCGGCCTGACGATCAACGTCATCGCGAACTCGAGCGTCCAGCTGGCCTCCGATCCCGCGCTGCGGGGCCGGGTCATGAGCCTGTTCATGATGGTCTTCATGGGCGGTACGCCGCTGGGCGCTCCGCTGGTGGGCTGGGTGACGGACGTGTACGGGCCGCGGGTCGGCTTTCTGGCGGGCGGCGCGATCTCGCTGGCCGCCGCCGCGGGGGTGGGCTTCGCCCTTGCCCGTGCCGGGGGGCTCCGCCTGAAGGTGGATCTTCGCCGGGGGCACCGGGGTGTGGCCTTCGTGCCGCGGTCCGCTGCGCGGGCGGAACCAGTGGCTACCGCCGCCGTGTGAGGTGCGGGTCCGCTGTGGCTTGTCGCGCAGTTCCCCGCGCCCCTTACGGGCGCGGGGCGGGGAACCTCTGCCCCGTAAGGGGCGCGGGGAACTGCGCGACCAGCCACGACGGACCGGCAGTCGAAGAACCGCGCATCCAGCGGATCCAAGGGACACTGGTCCCATGCGTCTGTTCGTCGCAGTGACCCCGCCCCCCTCCGCGGTCGCCGAACTCGCGGAAGCCGTGGCTCCGTTGCGTTCGCTGCCGGGAGCCGGGCGGCTGCGCTGGGCCGAGCCGGACACCTGGCACTTCACGCTCGCCTTCCTCGGCGAGGTCGACGAGGAGCGGCTGCCGGAGCTCGGCGAGCGGCTCGCGCGCGCCGCGCACCGGCATCCGCCGCACGAGCTGCGGTTCGCCGGGGGCGGGCGGTTCGGTGACCGGATCCTGTGGGCCGGGGCGCAGGGCGAGACGGAGACGCTGCGCGGGCTGGCCCGCTCCGCCGCGGCGGGGGCGCGGCGGGCCGGGGTGGCGGTCGACGACAGGCGCCCCTTCCACCCCCACCTCACCCTCGCCCGCTCGGCCACCGGCCGGGTGAGCCTGGTGCCGTACGCGGCGGGGCTCGCGGACTTCCGGGGCGCCCCGTGGACGGCGGGCCGCCTGGAGCTGATCCGCAGCCGGCTGCCCGCCGGGGGCGTCCCCGGCGAGCGGCCCCGCTACGAGCTCGTCGAGGCCTGGAGCCTGGGTCGATGACGGGCGGCGCGCCCGGCCGGATACGCTCGGGGGGTGGACCCGAAGACCAGGAACCGGATCATGACCGGTGCGCTTGCCGTGATACTCGTCGTCGTCGCCGTGGTGGCCGCGGTGAAGTGACGGCCCCGTCGGCTCACCAGGCGAACGCCTCCGGTGACGGCCCCGGCCCCGGGAAGATCTCGTCCAAGGACGCCAACAGCTCCTCCGGCAGAGTCAGTTCGACGGCCCGCAACGCCGAGTCGAGCTGTCCCCGCGTCCGCGGCCCGGTGATCGGGGCGGTGACCTCGGGCCGGGTCAGCAGCCAGGCCAGGGCCACCTCGCCGGGCTCCAGCCCGTGCTTGTCGACCACGTCCTCGTAGGCCTGGATCCGTTCGCGGATCCCGGTCTTCGCCAGTGCGTCCGCGGACCGGCCGGTCTCCGCGGCCTTGCGGATCGCGCCGCCCAGCAGGCCGCCGCCGAGCGGCGACCAGGGGATGACCCCGAGCCCGTACGCCTCGGCCGCCGGGAGCACCTCCATCTCGGCGCGCCGCTCGGCGAGGTTGTAGAGGCACTGCTCGCTGACCAGGCCGAGTGTGTTGCGGCGCCGGGCGGTCTCGTTGGCGCGGGCGATGTGCCAGCCGGCGTGGTTGGAGGAGCCGACGTAGAGGATCTTGCCCTGCTGGACGAGGACGTCCATGGCCTGCCAGATCTCGTCCCAGGGCGTGGCCCGGTCGACGTGGTGGAACTGGTAGAGGTCGATGTGGTCCGTGCGCAGCCGCTGCAGGCTGGCGTCGACGGCGCGGCGGATGTTGAGTGCGGAGAGCCGGTCCTCGTTGGGCCACGGCTCGCCCTCGCCCTGCATGCCGCCGAAGACCTTGGTGGCCAGGACGACCCGGTCGCGGCGGTGGCCGCCGCGGGCGAACCAGGCGCCGATGATCTCCTCGGTGCGGCCTCTGCGGACGCCCCAGCCGTAGACGTTGGCGGTGTCGAAGAAGTTGACGCCGGCGTCGAGCGCGGCGTCCATGATGGCGTGGCTTTCGGCCTCGTCGGTGCGGGGCCCGAAGTTCATCGTGCCGAGAACGATGCGGCTGACCTTGAGTCCCGTACGTCCGAGCTGCGTGTACTCCATGGGTCCTTAGCCAACGCCCTTGAGTGCGCTCCCATCAAGGGGCTGTCCGGGTGTACACGTGTGTGCACACCCGGACAGCCGGACATCCGACCGGACGGTCAGCCGCGGGCGGGCTCCCGCTCCACCGGTATCCACAGCAGGGCGTCCGCCCGGCCCTCGTGGAGGACGCGCACGCGCAGGATCTCCGGCCCCGGCCGGCTGCGGTACGGGTTCGACGGGAACCACTGCGTGAAGACGTCCCGCCACATGAGCTGGAGCGCCTGGGGGAACGGGCCGGAGCTCTCGAAGACGGCCCAGGTGCCCGCCGGAACGGTGAGGGCCTCCAGGTCCTCGGGCACGTCGGCGCCGCTCACCACGCCGTGCCAGTAGTCGAGTTCGGTGCCCTCCGCGCGGCTGGGGTCGAGCTTGTCGCTCACGGCGAGGATCCCCTCCGGCTCGCCGTCGGACAGTGCGGTGATGCGCTGGACGGTCTCCTGCCCCAGCCCCTTGATGAACTCGGCGATGGCGGGGTTCACCCCCTGGTGGACGAGCGGGACGCGGGCCTTCCGCCCGACGATGCGGAACTCGTCCTTCTCCACGACCCGGTACTGCATGCTGCTGCTCCCTTCGACGATGAGACGGAAGGACATCCGGGGCTGGGAGCACAGGGCCGCACCGGTCCGCCGGGCCTCGCCCGGGCCGATGCCGTGCACGGCACGGAACGCCCGGGCGAACGCCTCGCCCGAGGTGTAGCCGTAGCGCACGGCGACGTCGAGCAGCGTCCGCTCCCCGGCGAGCACCTCGGCGCCGGCGACGGTCAGCCGCCTGCGCCGGATGTACTCGGACAGCGGGATCCCGGCCAGCGCGGAGAACATCCGGCGGAAGTGGTACTCCGACGTCACGGCGATCCGGGCCAGTTCGGCCACGTCGATCTGCCGGTCGAGGTGCTCCTCGATGTGCTCCAGGGCCCGGTTCAGCTGTTCCAGCACTGCCCCCGGTCTCCTTCCTTCCTACGGTCGTTCACGCTACGGAGGGCGCACCTTCCCGGACCCGACATCCCGTGCCCGGAACGGTCGGGTCACGCGGAGGTGTAGGGCTCGCCGATTCCCCAGCCCTGGTGCATCGCGTCCGCGAAGGCGGCGGCGAGGCGGTGCTCGCCGTGCGGGCTCGGGTGGGTGCCGTCGTAGGTGTCGAGCGCGACGTCCCAGTGGGGCGGGGGAGAGGCGAGCAGCAGCGGCGAGCCCGGCCGGTCGAGGTCGGCGACGGTCTTGGCGAGCAGCTCGTTGAAGTCCTCGCACTGCGCGGCGAAGGCGGGGTCGCCCAGGGTGCGCACGTTGGGGAGCACGGGCAGCAGCACGGCCTGCACGCGCGGGTTGGCGGCGCGGGCCTCGGCGAAGAAGCGGCGGACGTTGTCGGCCGTCTGCCCGGGATCCGTGTAGAAGCCGAGGTCGATGAGGCCGAGGGAGACGAGCAGTGTGTCGGCCCGGTGGGTGCGGACGGCGTCGTGGACGAGGGGTGCCATGTGGTACCACCCCTCGCCCCAGCCGGCGAGGTGCACCCGGCACTTCTCGGGAAAGTCCGGTGCGCCGTAGGCGTGCGAGACGGGGGCGTCGGCGGCGGGCTCGTGGAGGGTGTCCCGCGGCCCGACGATCCGGAACGGCCCGCCGTGGGTGGCGCACAGGTGCTGCCACATCCGGTAGCGCCAGGTGAGGTCACCGGCGCTGCCGATGGTCATGGAGTCGCCGACGAACATCAATCGCATGGGCCGTATCAAAGCACGGGGCCGCGCCCCGAAGGGGCGCGGGGAACTGCGCGACCAGCCACAATGGACCCGCACCCGAAAAAGCTCCGCACCCCGGCGGGAGTGCCACGGCGTAGCGTGGATACATGGGCGACGGCGACGGCACGAGCCGCGAGAAGGTCACCCTGCACGGTGCCCCGGAGACCATGCTCGCCACGCTGTACGGCAGGGCGCTGGACAGCCGCGCCCCCGTGCCGGTGCTGGGGGACGACGAGGCCGACCGGACCGTGCGGCGCATCGACTACGACTTCCGCCGCACCGGCATGACGAGGACCAGCGCGGCCGGTGTCGCCCTGCGGGCCAAGCTGCTGGACGACTGGACCGCCGAGTTCCTGGAGCGGCACCCCGTGTGCACCGTGCTGCACCTCGCGTGCGGCCTGGACAGCCGGGTGCGGCGGATCGGGCCGGGGCCGTCGGTGCGGTGGGTGGACGTCGACCTGCCGGAGGTCGTCGACCTCCGGCGCCGGCTGGTGCCCCGCCCCGCCGGGGACTATCGCGTGATCGGCGCCTCCGTCACCGATCCGCGATGGCTCGGGGAGGTGCCGGCGGACCGCCCGGCCGTCGTCGTCTTCGAGGGCCTGTCGATGTACCTGCGCAAGGAGGACGGCAAGCGGCTCGTCCAGGCCGTCACCGGCCGTTTCCCCGCAGGGGAGTTGCTCTTCGACGCCTTCAGCTCCCTCGGCATCCGCCTCCAGAAGCTCGTCCCCCTCGTCCGGCACGCGGAGGCCACGCTCTACTGGGCCATCGACGACCCCGCCGAACTGGAGGGCTGGCACGAGGGCCTGCGGTGCCTGGACGCGGTGCGCGCCTTCGACACCCCGGGCTGCGCCCAACGGCTTTCGCCCGCCGGGAGGTTGGGGGTGTGGGCGATGGTCCGCACCCCGGGCTGGCGCGACGTCGCACGGATACTGCGCTACGGGTTCTAGGGCCTGTCCGGCGGATCTTCGTCGCGCGGCACCGCAGCGCCCCTGACGGGGCGCACCGCACCCACGGGTGAAGATCCGCCGGACACGCCCTAAACCCGCGCGACAACCCGCACCCGCAGAACCGCCTACCCAGTGAAACGCTGCGCTGCCAACCTCTTCGCCGCTTCCGGCAGTTGCCGGTTCCGGAAGTCCTCTCAACCTTCCGGAGGCACCGTACGTCCTCCTACCTTCTGATCTGAGCGCTCCGGACCGCTGCTCTCGGGCCGGTCGGCCCGATCCACCGGGAAAAAGGAGGACACCATGAAGCAGGCCTACGAGACCCCGATGCTCGTCGCGATGGGCGAATTCCGCGAGATCACCGGTCTCCTCGGGTTCAGGGGCAACGACGAGATCGTCCTGGACAAGCATGTCTGACGGCGCGAACGGCTGAGACGCCGAGGACTGTGATGTCCGAACCGAGCGTCATGCCGGGCCACGGCGAGTCGTGCTTCGCGGTCCTGCCGGACCGTGTGGCCGCGCTCGCCGTGGCTCCGCTCATGGGCGGCGCGAAAGCGCCACGGTTGTGCCACCCCTCGGGGCGGCCATGGCTGGTGGGGCGGTGGGCCGAGGGCGAGCTGGTGGCCGCGGCCGTCCGCGGCACCCGGCTTGTCGTGATCGGCGACCACGCGGTGGACGAGGCCTGGCTGGAGGCCGAGGCCGCCCGGCTGCGCGACCCGGGCCAACTCGGTCCGCTGGCCGGGCGGTTGCCGGGCTGCTCCCACCTGGTGGCGCTGGTCGACGGGGTGACGCGGGTCCAGGGCCCCGCATCCGGCCTCCGCCTGGTGTTCCACACCCGCATACGCGGCATGGAGATCGCCGCCGACCGGGCCGACACCCTGGCGGCGCTCACCGGCGCGCAGATCGACGAACGGCAGGTCGCGGCACGGCTGTTGTGGCCGATGCCGCATCCGCTGCCCGACCACTGTCTCTGGCACGGCGTCGAGTGCGTGCCCGCCGGCGAAGCGCTGGAGATCGCGGCCGGCGGGCGCGACCACCGGCGGACGTGCTGGTGGACGCCGCCCGAACCGGTGCGGCCGCTGGCCGCGCAGGCCGAGTCCATACGCGACGCCCTCGCCGGGGCCGTGGAGGTGCGCACCGGTGCGGGCGGCGTGATCAGCTGCGATCTCTCCGGCGGTCTCGACTCCACCTCCATGACCTTCCTCGCCGCGCGGGGCAAGGCCCGTGTCCTGGCCGGCACCCGGCCCGGCCGGGACCCCGCCGACGACGACCTGATGTGGGCGCGGCTCGCCATGACCCACCTGCCCGACGTGGAGCACGTGGTCTGGTCGCCCGAGGCCAAGCCCCTCGTCTACCAGGACCTGCTGGGGATCGACGACGCGCTCGACGAGCCGACGATCGGGGTGATGGACCGGGCGCGGCTGGTCACCCGCTTCCCCGCCCTGCTCGCCCGCGGCAGCCGGCGCCATCTCACCGGCATCGGCGGCGACCACGTGGCCTGGTCGGCCGAGGCGCACTTCCATACCCTGCTGCGGCGCAAACCCCTCTTCGCGCTACGGCAGTTGCGCGGGTTCCGCGCCCTGTGGACCTGGCCGCTGACCGGCATGATGCGGGAACTCGCCGATGCGCGCCCGTACCGCCGGTATCTGCGCGACGCCGCCGACGGGCTGGGGAGCGTCCGGCCCTCCGGGGTGGCCGGAGCCCTGGGCTGGGGCATGCCGCCGCGGCTCTTCCCCTGGGTGACGCCCGAGGCGCACCGGATGATCCGGGAACTCCTCTGCGAGGCCGCCGAGTCCGCCGAACCCATGGCTCCCACCCGCGGTGAGCACCTGGACATCTCGCAGATCAGGAGCACCACGCGGATCATCCGCCAGTGGGACTGGGCCTGTGTGCGGGAGGGCCTGCCGACCTCCCATCCGTACTTCGACGACCGGGTGATCGAGGAGTGCCTGGCGGTCCGCCCGGAGGACCGCGTCTCGCCCTGGGAGTACAAGCCGCTGCTGGTGGCGGCGATGCGCGGGATCGTCCCCGACGAGTGCCTGGCCCGCTCCACCAAGGCGCACGCGTCCCTGGACGCCGCCGAGGGGCTGCGCCGCCATCGTGGCGACCTGCTGGCCCTGTGGAGCGGGTCGCGGCTGGCCCGGATGGGGCTGGTCGACGCCGGACGGCTGCGTGACCTGGCGCTGCGGCCGGACACGCCCGAACTGCGCGAGTCGATCCTCTACTCGACGATCGCGTGCGAGATCTGGCTGCGCACCCTCGACAACCGACCGTCCGCCGTGCTGCCGACCGCCGGCACATCCTGAGCAGGAGGCTGGAACCGATGGCTCTGCACTTCCGATCCCACCTCTCCACCGTGGACACCGAATACGGCACGGTGCTGCTCGACGAGCGCACCGGAGCCTACTGGCAACTCAACCGCACCGGGGCCACGGTGGTCCGCATACTGCTCGACGGGCACGAGCCGGAGGAGGCTGCGGAGGCGCTGATCACGAAGTTCGACGTGGGCGCTGAGCAGGCGCGGAGCGACGTGGCCGCCCTGGTGGCCGCCCTCCGCGAGGCCAGGCTGGTGACCTCGTGAGTTCGCCCGCGGCGCTGCTGCGCCCCGACCCGGTCCCCCGGCGGGCCAGGATGCTCGCGCGCGTCGCGGTGGCGGCCGCCCGGGTGCTGGCCCTGCTGCCGCCGTACCGTCTCCGGTCGGTCCTGGGCGCGCTGCGGCACGGCGCCCGCCCCGCCACGTACGCGCAGGCGAGCGCCGCGCGCAACGCCGTCCTCGCGGCCAGCCTGCGGTGCAGCGGTCCGAAGGGCTGCCTGCCGCGCTCCCTGGCGACGGTTCTGGTGTGCAGGGCGCGCGGCACCTGGCCGAGCTGGTGCGTGGGAGTACGGGCGCTGCCGCCGCCCGGTGCGCACGCCTGGGTGGAGGCGCAGGGCCGCCTCGTGGACGAATCGGTGCCCGCGGGCTATTTCCGCGCATTGTTCACGGTGCCCCCGGTGAAACCGGCAGCACCGGAAGTGCCTGCCAGTGACGTAGATCTGGACCGGTCCCGGCTGTCCACCGAATAGGTCCCGTGCCCTGTAGGTAGAACCTCACGCACGGAGAACAGGCTGCGATTCTGCAAGGACTTGGTCTTGTGGCGGTGTCGGAAGAATCTGTCGAAAATCCCCCGGACCATCTGCCCGGCTTGCTCGAAGTCCTCCTCGGGCCGGAGGCTCTCGAGTACCGTCTCACCGAACTGCTGGCCGGGGCGGAGCACGTGTCGAGCGTGCTGCCCTCGGCCCTCCGGCGCTCGCCGACGGTCTGGGACCGGCTGCTGGCCGCGCGCAAGCACAGCCGGGTGCTCGTCGAGGGGAGCGCGGCGCGGTGCCGGCCCGCGGTGCGGTGGCTCGGCGAAGTCGCCCGGCACGGGCCCGAGATACGCGTCCACTGCGGTCTCCCGGCCGGTGCGGCACTCCCGATGTTCGTCTTCGACGGGCGGTACTCGGTGGTGCCGGTGGACCGGCCGGGCGCCTGCGGCACGGCCCTGCTGTGCAAAGGGGCGCTCGCGACGGCGCACCGCACGCTGTTCGAGGCCCTGTGGGCCTGCTCGCTGCCCCAGGAGACCGGGGGGACGGGGGCGGCCGGGCTCTCCTTACGGGAACTGGGCATCGTCACCCTGCTGTTGGCGGGAGCCACCGACGAGCAGGCCGCGACCCGCACCGGGGTGAGCGCGCGGACGGTGCGCACCGTCGTCGCCCGGCTCCAGCGGCGCTTCGGCACCAACTCCCGTATGGCACTGGGGTTCCGGCTGGCGGGCTCGGGCGTCTGCGTCGGCCCCGCACAGGCGCTCCGGCCGGCCCGCCCGCCGACGCCGGCGCCCGGCGCACACCACACCTGCAGGGACGGAAACCGGGATGGGGGTACGGCATGAGCGGGCTGCTCGGCCGAATACGGCGGAAGGCGACGTCGCCTCCGCGCACGGCGGACGACGAACTCTTCGGCGGCCGCAGGGTGCTGGACCGCGGTTTCGCGCGGCACGAACACGCCGGCCTGCGGATGTCGTTCCTGGCCATGGCCCGCAGGATCCCGCACCTCGTCGCCCGGAGCGCCGGCCTGGCCTGGTCGGTGGACCGCACGGCCCTGGGCACGGTCGCCGCGGCGGAGGCCGGCCAGGGGCTCGGGGCCGCCTTCGGGCTGCTCGCCACCAACCGTGTGCTGGTCCGGCTGTTCGCCGCCGCGCCCACGGCGGAACGGGTCGGGGCCGCGCTCCCGTCGCTGGCGTGGGTCGCCGCCGCCGGCGCCCTGGTCGCGGTGCTGCGCGAGATCTCCAAGGCCGCCACCGGACGGCTGGAGCCCAAGGTCGAGCGGGCGGCCGCGGTGCAGCTGCTCCGGCCGGTGATCGGTGCGGAGCTGGCGGCCATGGAGGACCCGGAGTTCCGGCGGCTGCTGGACTCCGCGCAGTACGGCACCGATGCCGCGCGGCGCATGGTCCATCTCAACGTCGCCGTCGTCAACGCACTGATCTCCCTGGTCTCGGCCGCGGGCGTGCTGGCCGTGCTGCACCCCGTCCTGCTGCCGATGCTCGTGCTGATCGCCCTCCCCAAGGGCTGCGGCGCCGTCCGCTCGGCCCGGCGCCGGTACCGCAGCATCCAGGCCTGGCTGGAGCACCTCCGCAAACGCCACCAGCTCGCCGGCCTGCTGATCGAGCAGCGCACCGCCACCGAGATACGGGTGCACGCCGTGGGCCCTTATCTGCTCGGCCACTTCGAGGCGATGTCGCAGGAGGGCGAGGACGAGCAGGCCCGCCTGGCCCGCGCCGAGGCCGCCACCGGGCTGGCCGCCGGCGCCGTGTCCGGCATCGCGACCGCCGCCACCTTCGTCGTGCTGGGCCTGCTCCTCACGACGGGCATGATCCCGCTGGCGGTCGCCGGTACCGCGGTGATCGCGATACGGACCAGCACCCTCCAGCTCGGCTCGTTCGTCGGCCAGGTCAACCAGCTCTACGAGGAGTCCCTCTTCTACATCGACCTCGAACGGGCCGTCGCCCGCGCCGCCGAGCGGGCCATCCCGCAGCGCGGAACCGACGTCGGCAAGCCCCCGGACGAGATCCGGCTGGAGAACGTGACGTTCACCTACCCGGACCGGTCCGCGCCCGCGGTCTCGGACGTCTCCCTGACCGTCCGCCGGGGACAGATCATCGCCCTCGTCGGCGAGAACGGATCCGGCAAGACCACGCTCAGCAAGCTGCTCGCCGGGCTGTACGTGCCGGACAAGGGGCGGATCACGTGGGACGGCACCGACGTCACGGAGCTGGACCGCAGCAGCCTCTTCGAGCATGTCACCCTGATCGCCCAGGACTTCATGCGCTGGCCGTTCACCGCCCGCACCAACATCCTCGTCGGCAGGCCGGACGCCGGACCGGACCCCGGCCGGATCGACCGGGCCGCCGCCTACGCGGAGGCCGACACGGTGATCGCCGAACTCCCCAAGGGGCTCGACACCCTGCTGGACCGCAACTACAGCGAGGGCGTCAACCTCTCCGGCGGCCAGTGGCAGCACTTCGCGCTGGCACGGGCGAAGTTCCGCGACGGCTCCGTCATCATCGCCGACGAGCCCACCGCCGCACTCGACGCCCGCTCCGAGATCGCCGCCTTCGCCCGCATCCGCGAACTCGCGGCGGACGGCCACACCGTGATCCTGATCAGCCACCGCATGGCGTCGTGCCGCCACGCCGACACCATCTACGTGCTCCACCACGGCCGCCTGACGGAACAGGGCACCCACGCCGCCCTCCTGGCCCGTCCCGGATCCCTGTACGCCTCGTACTACAACCTCCAGGCGGACCAGTTCGCCTCGTGACCGGAACCGCCGGTGGTGCGGGACGCGCCCGCACCACCGACCGGCCGACCGACTGACCGCTCAGCTCACGTACAGCTTGCCCGGGTGCGGGTAGTTGTTGTACCGGCTCTGCAGCTCGCGGATGTCGTGCGGGCTGAGCTTGATGCAGCCGTTGGAGGCGTAGTTGCCCGTCCAGTGGTACGGGCCGCTGCCCTGGGCGCCGCTGGGGAGCATCCTGCTGTGGATGAACAGTTCGGTGCGCCACTTGCCGCTGTGGCACTGGTGGTTGCCGATGTCCCACGCGATGCCGTTGACGCCGTGCGGGCCGCCGTTGTGGTGCGGGTAGTAGGTGCCGATGTTGTAGGTGCCGTCGGGCAGCCAGCCCCGGCTCGTCGCGCAGGTGTCCTTGCTGCCGTCGCCGGAGCCGGCGCGCCAGCTGTCGAGGATCGTGGTGTGGGTGCGGTCCCCGCTGATCCGCTGGACGTAGACGAAGCGCAGGCGCGAGTTCAGCGGGTCGGAGCCCTTCTTGAACTCAAGGTAGGTGTAACTGCTGCCCGCTGCCTGCGGGGTGGCGTTCGCGACGGCGGGCGCCAGCCCGACCGTGGCGGTTGCGACCGACAGGGCCGCGAGTGCCCCGAGTTTGCTCCGCAGAGTGCGCATGGACGTGTTTCCCCCTGTTGTCGTTGTCGCTGTCGTTGTCGTGACCGCGGTTCCGGAGGAACCGACCCCAGACGTTACGGATCGGCGCCCCCGGCGGCGTCCCGCAACGGGTGGAATCCGAGGGCAACTTGGGCGGTACCTCCTCACCGGTCTCCACCCCGCGCGGTAGGCGCAGCCGTCACTCCGCTCCCGTCCAGCCGCTCCAGCGCGTGACCTCGACGGCCACCACCTGGCCTTCCGGCGGATGCGCCGCGTACTGCGGGTACTTCCGCTGCAGGAGTCCGACCGGGCCGCCGCACTGGTCGCGGTCCGTCCAGACCTCGGCGTGCCCGTCGGCCCGGGCCCACCACAGCGCGGTCCAGTCGTCCGCGTAGTGGTCGGCGAGGATGCTGACTTGGGGGTTCTGCCGGATGTTGCGCAGGCGGCGCAGGAGTTGTGTGCTCTTCGGCTTGTCGTCGACCGCGAAGTACAGCACGTCCTGGCCCAGCGCGAAGGTGATCGGGACGACGTGCGGCCTGCCCGTCAGATCCGACGTGGCGAGGCGGGCCACCCGTGCCTGCTTGAAGAGCTCCCGGGCCTGTGCGGGTTCCAGTCGCATGCTGCCGACCGTATCCTCCCGGAGGACAGGAGGGACACGACGACATGACCGAGCTGTACCCGCCGATCGAGCCGTACGACTCGGGCATGCTCGACGTCGGCGACGGCAACCTCGTGTACTGGGAGGTCTGCGGGAACCCGGCCGGGAAGCCCGCCCTCGTCGTCCACGGCGGCCCCGGCTCCGGGTGCACGGAGAGGGCCCGGCGGTACTTCGACCCCGCCCGCTACCGCGTCGTCCTCTTCGACCAGCGCGGCTGCGGGCGCAGCACCCCGCACGCGAGCGATCCCGCGAGGGCTCCGCTGCTCCACAACACGACCCACCACCTCGTCGCCGACATGGAGCGGCTGCGCGGACATCTCGGCATCGACCGCTGGCTGCTGTACGGCGGTTCGTGGGGTTCGACGCTGATCCTGGCCTACGCGGAGCGCCACCCGGACCGGGTCACCGGGATCGTCGTCCCGGACGTCACCACGACGCGGCGCTCGGAGACGGAGTGGCTGTACGGCGGCGTCGGCCGTTTCTTCCCCGAGGAGTGGGAGCGGTTCCGGGCGGGGTCCGGCGTGGACGGCGGCGTGGCCGACGTCCTCGGTGCGTACTCCCGTCTCATGGACGACCCGGACCCCGCGGTGCGGGAGCGGGCCGCCGCCGACTGGTGCGCCTGGGAGGACGCGGTGCTCTCGCAGGAGCCCGCCGGAACGCCCCGTTTCTACAGCGGCCGTCCGTCCGCCGCCCGCCAGGCCTTCGTCCGCATCTGCGCGCACTACTTCTCGCACGGCGCCTGGCTGGAGGAGGGCGCGCTGATCCGGGATGCGGGGGGCCTCGCCGGCATTCCGGGCGTGCTGATCCACGGCCGCCTCGACCTCGGCAGCCCCCTCGTGACGGCGTGGGAACTCGCCCGCGCCTGGCCCGGTGCGGAGTTGACGGTCGTCGACGATGCGGGGCATCTCGGCAGTGCCACGATGCGCGGGCATGTGCTGGCGGCGCTGGACCGGTTCGGCGCCCTGTAGGGGCGCGGGGCTGTTTCGATATCTGCGGGCGCGGTGTGGCTGGTCGCGCAGTTCCCCGCGCCCCTACAGGGCGCTACGCGAGGTACCCGCCGTCGATGTCGAGCGTCGTCCCCGTGATGAACGACGCCGACGGGCCGGCGAGGAAGGCGACCCCGGCCGCGATCTCCTCCGGCCGCCCGTAGCGGCCCATCGCGTTGGCGGCCCGCTGGGCGTCGGAGGTCGGACCGTCCTGCGGGTTCATGTCGGTGGCGACGGAACCGGACTGGACGACGTTGACGGTGATCCCGCGGGGGGCCAGGTCGAGGGCGGCGCCCTTGCTGTAGGCGACGACGGCGGCCTTGGTCGCCGCGTAGTCGGCGACGCCGGGGAAGGCGGGCCGCGCACCGAGGTTGGAGCCGATCGTGATGATGCGCCCGCCCTCGCCGAGCACGGCGGACGCGGCCCGTATCGCCGCCGTCACCCCGCCGACGTTGACGGCGAGCTGGTGGTCGAGCGCGGCGGTGTCGGGGTCGGCCTCGTCGACCGTGGCGTGCGCGAAGACGCCCGCGTTGTTGACGAGGACGTCCAACTGCCCGAAGTCCTCGGCCACGCGGGCCACCAGCTCCGCGACCTGGGCGGCGTCCGCCTGGTCGGCCCGGTACGCGGCGGCGCGGACGCCGTGGCCGTCCTCGATCTCCCGCACGACCGCCTCGGCCTTCTCCGCCGAGGCGGCGTAGCTGATCGCCACGTGCGCGCCGGCCTCGGCCAGCGCGCGTGCCGTGGCCGCCCCGATGCCGCGCGAACCGCCCGTCACCAGTGCGACCTTGCCCGCCAGCGCCTTGGTGCTGCTGCTCATGAGAGCCCTCCCCTGAAGACTTCTGTACCGGTCGGTACGTAACAGGGAAGCTACCATATCGATCGGTACAGAAGTCTTTCGAAGTCCCCCGAGGGGAGTGGGCGGTGGCGACGACAGGGCGTCCGCGCGAGTTCGACGTCGACGAGCGGCTGGACCGCGCCCTGCGCGTGTTCTGGCGGCACGGCTACGAGGGCACCGCGCTCTCCGACCTCACGAAGGCGATGGGCATCAACCGCCCGAGCCTCTATGCCGCGTACGGCAACAAGGAGGCGCTGTTCCGCAAGTGCCTCGACCGTTACCGGGAGGGCCCGGCGAGGCATGTGCAGGAGGCGCTGGAGGAGCCGACGGCGCGGGCCGTGGCGGAGTACCTGCTGCGCGGCGTCGTCGGGGTGATCACCCGCGAGGAGGGCCCGGGCTGCCTCATGATCCACGGCGCCCTGGCCACGAGCGAGCAGGCCGGCCCCGTCCGCGACGAGGTGATCGCGCGCCGCAGGGCGGCGGATGCCGCGCTGCGGGAGCGCTTCGAACGGGCCCGCGAGGAGGGGGAGTTCCCGGAGGGCACGGACGTCGCCGCGCTCGCCGGCTACGTCAGCACGCTCTCGTCCGGCCTCGCCGTCCAGGCGGCGGGCGGCGCCACGCGCGAGGAGCTGCAGCGCACGGTCGAGATCGCGATGAGCGCGTGGCCGGGGCGCTAAGGGCGCGTTGATGTTTGGCCGTACGCGGGCAAAAGGGGGCCTGCCGCCCTTCGGCCGGTGGCAGGATCACGCCACCAGTCGTGAAGTGAGAAAGCGGCAAAACCACATGTCGAAGAAGCACGTCGGCCGTGTTGTCATGGCGGCCGTCTCCGCCCCTGCCCTCGTCCTGGCCTTCTCCGCCTCCGCGCACGCGGACGGCAAGGTCACGTGGCGCAATGCGGCGACGAAGGGCTGCCTGAGGACGTACACCCCGCACCAGAACATGCACACGGTCGACACGACCGCCGGTGCGGCCGTGCACTGCTGGAGCGACGGCAGCCAGACCACGGACTGGTACGACTCCCAGTCCAACCTGCAGGACCCCAACGGTGCCTGGACCGAGCGCGAGAGCGGCAACGACGAGTGCCTGACCAGCTATTGGGCCGACGGCTCCGGTCGCGGGGCGGTCTACATCGAGCCGTGTGCGAGCCCGGCGAACTACTACGAGCAGTGGTACGAGAAGTGGACCGGCAACGGCTTCAACCTCGTCAACCGGGAGACCGGCCTGTGCCTGGACAGCAACGCCCAGGGCGACGTCTACGCCATGCGCTGCAACGGCGGTGACTACCAGCTCTGGAAGTGACCGCGGGCCGCGCGGTGCAGCGGCGTCAGTCCGCGGTCGGCCAGTCCCAGCCGAGCTGATGGCGAAGACGTTCACGACCACGATCGGCGGCCGGACGGTCGAGTTGCCGGGCACCATTCACGCCATTCGTGAAGCGTTGCCCGTCGAACAGCGCGCAGAGTTCGAACGCGAGGCCGAGCAGGCCGGGGCGGACGAGATTTCCGGTGTCCTGGCCCGTTGGGCCTTGCGGACTCCGCAGGCCCACGACCCGGAAGAGGACGCGCCGTACCTGGGTCGCCGGCTCTGCGCCCCGTAAGGGGCGCGGGGAACTGCGCGATCAGCCCCCGACGGCCCGCAGTCGACGCACTACCCCGCGCCCCTTACGGGGCGTTGCCGCGGCTGCTAAAGCCGCTCGATCACATAGTCGATGCACACCGTGAGCGCCTCGACGTCCGCCGGGTCGATCGCCGGGAACATCGCCACGCGCAGCTGGTTGCGCCCCAGCTTGCGGTACGGCTCCGTGTCCACGATGCCGTTCGCCCGCAGGGCCGCCGCGACGGCCGCCGCGTCCACGTCGTCCGAGAAGTCGATCGTGCCGATCACCTGCGACCGCTTCGCCGGGTCCGTCACGAACGGCGTCGCGTGCTTCGACGCCTCCGCCCAGCCGTACAGCGCCTGCGACGAGGCCGCGGTGCGGCGCACCGCCCAGTCCAGGCCGCCCTGGCCGTTGAGCCACTCCAGCTGCTCGTTGAGGAGGAAGAGGGTGGACAGGGCGGGGGTGTTGTACGTCTGGTTCTTCAGCGAGTTGTCGATCGCGGTCGGCAGCGAGAAGAACTCGGGGATGTGCCGGCCCGACGCGTGGACGCGGGCCGCCCGCTCCAGTGCCGCCGGGGAGAAGGCGGCGAGCCACAGGCCGCCGTCCGAGGCGAAGGACTTCTGCGGGGCGAAGTAGTAGACGTCGGTCTCGGCGATGTCGACGGGCAGGCCGCCCGCGCCCGAGGTCGCGTCCACCAGGACCAGCGCGCCCTCGTCCGCGCCCGCCACCCGCCGCAGCGGGGCGGCGACGCCGGTGGAGGTCTCGTTGTGGGTGAACGCGTAGACGTCGACGCCCGCCTCCGCCGCCGGCTCCGGGTGGGTGCCCGGCTCGGAGGAGATGACCGTCGGCTCCTCCAGCCACGGGGCGAGCTTCGCGGCCTTGGCGAACTTCGACGAGAACTCGCCGAACGACAGGTGCTGCGACTTGCGTTCGATCAGGCCGTGGGTGGCGATGTCCCAGAAGGCCGTGGATCCGCCGTTGCCCAGCACCACCTCGTAGCCCTCGGGCAGCGGGAACAGCTCGCGGATGCCGGACCGCACCCGGCCGACCAGGCTCTTCACCGGGGCCTGGCGGTGGGACGTGCCGAGCAGGGAGGTTCCGGTCGCGGCCAGGGCGGCGAGCGCCTCCGGACGCACCTTGGACGGGCCCGCGCCGAAGCGACCGTCGGCGGGCTTGATGTCAGCGGGGATCTGGATATCAGCCACGGGGGCACACTATCGGCCGCACCTGCCCGCCGAGGAGCGGCGTCCACCCGATGAGACGATCTGTCCGGTGACGTCCGGCCCCGGACGGGCAGGCTCTCCCCATGGCCGATCTTGCTGCCCTCCACGCCGCACTGCGGGCCGTCGTCTCCGGCACCGTCGACTTCTCCGCCTCCGCCCGCGCACTGACGACCATGGACGCCTCCAACTACCGCCGCGTGCCGCTCGGGGTCGTGTCCCCGCGCGACGCGGACGACGTCGCCGCGGCCCTCGCCGTGTGCCGCGAGCACGCCGTGCCCGTCACCGCCCGCGGCGGCGGCACGTCGATCGCCGGGCAGGCCACGGGCGAAGGCGTCGTCCTGGACTTCACCCGCCACATGAACGCCGTCGTGGACGTCGACCGCGAGGCGCGCACCGCGGTCGTCCAGCCCGGGGTGGTCCTCGACGAACTCCGCGCCGCGGCCCGGCCGTACGGGCTCACCTTCGGCCCCGATCCCTCCACGCACGGCCGCTGCACGCTCGGCGGCATGATCGGCAACAACGCGTGCGGCGCCCACTCGGTGGCGTGGGGGACGACGGCCGACAACGTCCGCACGCTGGACGTCCTGACGTACGGAGGCGAACCCGCCCGGCTGGGCCGGGGCTACGGCGGGCTGCCGGAGCGGCTCGCGCACGGCGTACGCGCCCTGGTGGGCGGGGAGTTGGCGGCGCTGCGCACCGGCTTCCCCGACCTGCCGCGCCGCATCTCCGGCTACGCCCTCGACGCGCTGCTCCCGGAGCGGGGCACGGACGTGGCCCGGGCCTTCACCGGCAGCGAGGGCACGCTGGGGGTGCTGACGCAGGCGACGGTCCGGCTCGTCCGGCTGCCCGCAGCCCGGGCGCTGGCCGTCCTCGGCTACCCGGACGAGAGCGCGGCGGCGGACGCGGCCCATCTGCTCCTCCCGTACGGCCCGTTGACGGTGGAGGGCATGGCGGCGGACCTCGTCCGCGGACCGAACGCCTCCGATTTGCCGAAGGGAACGGCCTGGCTGTTCGTGGAGATGGGCGGTGCCACCGCAACGGAGGCGGCGGCGCGGGCGGCGGCGCTGCGCGGCACGGGAGACGCGTGCAGCCACCTCGTCCTCACCGACCCGGCCGCGCGGCGCACCCTCTGGCGGGTGCGCGAGGACGCGGCCGGCACGGCGACCAGACTGCCCGACGGCGGCGAGGCCTGGCCCGGCTGGGAGGACTGCGCGGTTCCGCCCGCGCGGCTGGGCGCGTATCTCCGCGACTTCCGGGCCCTGTTGACCCAGTACGGACTGCAGGGCGCGCCGTTCGGGCACTTCGGCGAGGGCTGCGTCCACGTGCGCATCGACGTGGACCTGCTGAGTGCGGACGGGGTGCGTCGCTACCGGGAGTTCTCCCGTGCAATGGCGGAACTCGTCGTCGCGCACGGCGGCTCGCTCTCGGGCGAGCACGGCGACGGCCAGGCGAGGGCCGAACTCCTGCCGCGAATGTACGGGGAGGGGACGGTCCGGCTCTTCGAGCGCTTCAAGGACCTGTGGGACCCGGCGGGCGGCCTCAACCCGGGGATGCTCGTCCGCCCGTACCGCCTGGACGAGAACCTGCGCTTCGCGGTGCTGCGGCGGCCTGTCGACGTGGAGTTCGGCTACCCCGAGGACGGCGGGGACTTCCGGGCCGCGGTGCGGCGCTGCGTGGGCGTGGCCAAGTGCCGGGAGACGACCGCCGGGGAGGCCGGGGTGATGTGCCCGTCGTACCGGGTGACGAGGGACGAACGGCACTCCACGCGGGGCCGGGCACGGCTGTTGCACGAGATGCTGGCGGGGGAAGTGGTACGGGACGGCTGGCGCTCGGAGGAGGTGCGCGAGGCGCTGGACCTGTGCCTGTCGTGCAAGGGGTGCCGCAGCGACTGCCCCGTGGGGGTGGACATGGCGACGTACAAGGCGGAGTTCCTGCACCACTACTACGCGGGCCGGCTGCGGCCCGCTGCGCACTACGCGCTGGGCGGCCTGCCGGTGTGGCTGCGGGCGACGTCACGGGCGGCTCCGCTGCTCAACCGGCTGGCGGGGGTGGGCCCGTTGACGACGGTGGCGAAGAGGATCGCGGGCGTGGCGCCGGAGAGGGACATCCCGGAACTGCCGCCGGAGCCGTTCGAGCGCTGGTGGCGCAGACGACCGGACTCCGCCGGGGGCAGAGAGGTCGTCCTGTGGCCGGACACCTTCACCAACCACCTGTCGCCGCAGGTGGGACGCGCGGCAGTGACGGTCCTGGAGGCGGCGGGCCTGCGGGTGACCGTCCCGCGGGCCCCGGTGTGCTGCGGCCTGACATGGGTCTCGACGGGCCGGCTGGGCCGGGCCCGCAAGGTCATGCGCCGCACGCTGGACACGATGGAACCGGCGCTGGCCGCGGGCCTGCCCGTCATCGGCCTGGAACCGAGCTGCACGGCCGCCCTCCGCAGCGACGTACCGGAACTGCTGCCGGACGACCCGAGGGCCCGGCAACTGGCCGCCTCCGTCCGCACCTTCGCCGAGGCGCTGGAGGAGTTGGCGCCCGACTGGTCGCCGCCTCGCCTCGACCGCCCGGTGGCCGGCCAGACACACTGCCACCAGCACGCGGTCCTCGGCGACGCGGCGGAACGCCGCCTCCGCCAAGAGGCGGGCCTGACCGGCGACTTGAGCGGAGGCTGCTGCGGCCTGGCCGGAAACTTCGGCTTCGAGCGCGGCCACTACGCCGTCTCCGTGGCCTGCGCGGAGGAACAACTGCTCCCGGCCCTCCGCAACCGGCCGGAGGGGACGGAGCTCCTGGCGGACGGCTACTCCTGCCGCACCCAGATCGCCCAGCTGGGGGAGGGACTTCGGGCCCGCCATCTGGCGGAGGTGCTGGCGGAGGGGTTGTGAGGCTCAGAAATCGTCGGTGTCCAGGACAAGTTCGAACGGCTCCGGCAGTCGCAACGGCGTGCCGAACGGGTGCGGCCCTTCGGCATGCTCGTAGCCGAGCGCGCCCGGAGCGGAGTACAGCGCCCAGGTCTCCTCCTGCCGGTCCACCAACAGGTACAGCGGAGCACCGAACTGGGCATACCGCCTGCGTTTGGTCACACGGTCGGTATCCCCGTTGGAGGGCGAGGTCACTTCCACGATGAGCAGGCTCTGGTCGGGAACGATGCTCGGCGCGTCCTTGGCCACGACCTCACGTGGTACGACCGCGAGGTCGGGGATGTACCAGTTCGGTGTGCCGGGGAGGTCGACGTTGCCTGATCCGGTGCGGCATCCCAACTCGCGTACCCGGGCATGGATCTGAGCCCTGATGGACTCGGCCGCACCCTCGTGCCCCCATGTCGGCGACACCGGCTGGATCACTCCCTCGATGATCTCGGCGCGGTCCCCCGCGACATGCTGAACGGCGATCTTCAGCGCCCGTTCCAGGTCGGCGGGGTCAGCCGGTTGATAGGGCTGCACACTCACCGTGTACTCCTTTGCTGTGGTGGCGGATTCGACACTATCGCCATGCCAACGACAGGCGCGTTCCCCGCAGGAGTGCCGTCCGGGTGACGAGGGCGCCGTGGCCCCGGCCGAAAACCGTTCAAGCATGCTTGCTTGTTTCCCGCCCCCCTGCCACCCTCCTCTGCATGTCCGCGTCAACACCAACGCGCTTATTCCCGCCCCCGCCCCCGCTCCGCATCGGGAACGCCTCCGGCTTCTACGGCGATCGGTTCTCCGCGCTCCGCGAGATGCTGACCGGTGGGCCGCTCGACGTCGTGACCGGGGACTATCTGGCCGAGCTGACCATGCTGATCCTCGGCCGTGACCGGCTGAAGGACTCCGGTGCGGGGTATGCCCGCACGTTTCTGCGGCAGTTGGAGGAAGGGCTCGGGCTCGCCGTCGAGCGGGGCGTCAAGGTCGTGACGAACGCCGGGGGGCTCAACCCCGCCGGGCTCGCCGAGCGGATCGGGGACCTCGCCGAGCGGCTCGGGGTGCCCGTGCGCGTCGCGCACGTGACCGGTGACGACCTGAGTGCCGAGCGCGAGCGCTGGGGCAAGGGGGTCATCACCGCCAACGCCTACCTCGGCGGCGCCGGGATCGCCGAGTGCCTGCGGGCCGGGGCGGACGTCGTCGTCACCGGCCGGGTGACCGACGCGGCCCTCGTCAGCGGGCCCGCCGCCGCGCACTTCGGGTGGTGCGCCGAGGACCTGGACCCGCTCGCCGGCGCGGTCGTCGCCGGGCACATCCTGGAGTGCGGGGCCCAGGCGACCGGCGGCAACTACGCCTTCTTCCGCGAGCACGACGTCCGCCGCCCCGGCTTCCCCCTCGCCGAGATCCACGCCGACGGCTCGGCCGTCATCACCAAACACCCCGGCACCGGCGGCGCGGTCACGGTCGGCACGGTCACCGCGCAGCTGCTCTACGAGACGGCCGGGCCGCGCTACCCCGGGCCCGATGTGACCGCCCGGCTGGACACCGTCCGGCTCGCGCAGGACGGGCCGGACCGGGTGCGCGTCGGCGGAGCGCGCGGCGAGCCGCCGCCGGCCACGCTCAAGGTCGGGCTGACCCGGGCCGGGGGCTGGCGCAACGAGGTCGTCTTCGTGCTGACCGGGCTCGACATCGAGGACAAGGCACGGCTGGTGCAGGACCAGGTCGAGGAGGCCCTCGGCGACCGGCGGCCGGCCGAGGTGCGCTGGACCCTGGCCCGTACCGACCACGCCGATGCGCCCGTGCAGGAGGAGGCGAGCGCGCTGCTGCGGCTCGTCGTGCGCGACCGCGACCCGGAGACCGTCGGCCGGGCGGTCGGTGCCGCCGCCGTGGAGCTGGCCCTGGCCTCGTACCCCGGGTTCCACCTCACGGCCCCGCCCGGGCAGGGCTCGGTGTACGGGGTGTTCGAGGCCGCGTGCGCCGAGCCGGAGAGCGTGCGGCACGTGGCCGTGCTGCCCGACGGCACCCGGGTGCCGGTGCTCCCGGCACCCGTACGGGAGGTGCACGGACCGCCCGTGCAGGATGCGCTGCCCGAGCCGCTGCCCGCCGGGCCCACCCGCCGGGCACCGCTCGGCCTCGTCGCCGGGGCGCGCAGCGGGGACAAGGGCGGCAGCGCCAACGTGGGCGTCTGGGCCCGCGACGAGACCGCCTGGCGCTGGCTCGCCCACGAGCTCACCGTCGAGCGGTTCCGGCAACTCCTGCCCGAGACCGCCGCATTGCCCGTCGAGCGGCACGTCCTGCCCAATCTCCGGTCCCTCAACTTCGTCGTCGACGGCCTGCTCGGCGAGGGCGTCGCCGCGCAGGCCCGCTTCGACCCCCAGGCCAAGGCCGTGGGGGAGTGGCTGCGCGCCCGCCACCTGGAGATACCGGAGGAGGTGCTCCTGTGACGGTCCTGAACTCGGCCCTCGATACCGACGCGCCCGAATTCGCCGCCCACCGCGCCGCCATGCTGGAGAAACTCGCCGCACTCGACAGTGAGCACGCGAAGGCCCTCGCCGGGGGCGGGGAGAAATACACCGCCCGGCACCGGGCCCGCGGCAAACTGCTCGCCCGTGAGCGGATCGAGCTGCTCGTCGACCCGGACACGCCCTTTCTCGAACTCTCCCCGCTCGCCGCCTGGGGCAGCGACTACGCCGTCGGCGCCTCGATGGTCACCGGCATCGGCGTCGTCGAGGGCGTCGAATGCGTCATCACGGCCAACGACCCGACCGTGCGCGGCGGGGCCAGTAATCCCTGGACCCTGAAGAAGGCCCTGCGGGCCCACGAGATCGCGCACGCCAACCGGCTGCCGCTCATCGGGCTCGTCGAGTCCGGCGGCGCCGATCTGCCGTCCCAGAAGGAGATCTTCATTCCCGGCGGGGCGCTCTTCAAGGACCTCACCCGGCTCTCCGCGGCCGGAATCCCCACGGTGGCCGTGGTGTTCGGCAATTCGACGGCGGGCGGGGCGTACGTCCCCGGAATGTCCGACCACGTCGTCATGGTCAAGGACCGGGCCAAGGTCTTCCTCGGCGGCCCGCCCCTGGTCAGGATGGCCACGGGGGAGGAGAGCGACGACGAGTCGCTCGGCGGGGCCGCCATGCACGCGAGAACCTCCGGACTCGCCGACCATTTCGCGGTCGACGAGACCGACGCGCTGAGACGGGCCCGCCGCATCGTCGCCCGCCTCAACTGGCGCAAGGCGCACCCCGATCCGCCGCCCGGCGTGCCCCCGCTCCTCGACGAGGACGAACTGCTGGGCATCGTCCCGGGCGACGTCAAAATCCCCTTCGACCCCCGCGAGGTCGTCGCCCGCATCGTCGACGGCTCGGATTTCGACGAGTTCAAGCCGCTTTACGGCACGAGCCTGACGACGGGCTGGGCGGAGCTGCACGGGTATCCCGTCGGCATTCTGGCCAATGCGCAGGGCGTGATCTTCAGCGAGGAGTCCCAGAAGGCCGCGCAGTTCATCCAGTTGGCCAATCAGCGCGACATTCCGCTCGTCTTCCTGCACAACACCACCGGCTACATGGTGGGCCGCGCCTACGAGCAGGGCGGCATCGTCAAACACGGCGCCATGATGATCAACGCGGTGTCGAACTCCCGCGTGCCGCACCTGTCCGTGCTGATGGGCGCCTCGTACGGGGCCGGGCACTACGGGATGTGCGGCAGGGCCTACGACCCCCGGTTCCTGTTCTCCTGGCCGAGCGCCAAGTCGGCCGTGATGGGGCCGCAGCAGCTCGCCGGGGTGCTGTCGATCGTGGCCCGGGCGTCGGCGGCGGCGAAGGGGCAGCCGTACGACGAGGACGCCGACGCCGGCCTGCGGGCCGTGGTGGAGCAGCAGATCGAGTCGGAGTCGCTGCCCGCGTTCCTCTCCGGGCGGCTGTACGACGACGGGGTGATCGACCCGCGCGACACGCGGACCGTGCTGGGCATCTGCCTGTCCGCGATCCACACGGCACCGGTCGAAGGGGTGCGGGGCGGTTTCGGTGTCTTCCGGATGTGAGGCGGAGATGATCCCACCAGCAATCGCATCAGTACTCGTCGCCAACCGGGGCGAGATCGCCTGCCGCATCATCCGCACCTGCCGGGAACTGGGCATCCGGACGGTGGCCGTCCATGCGGACCCGGACGCGGAGTCCCTGCACGTCCGCGAGGCGGACAGCGCGGTGCGGCTGCCAGGGGCGGCGCCCGCGGACACGTACCTGCGGGGCGACCTGATCGTCCGAGCCGCCCTCGCCGCGGGCGCGGACGCCGTGCACCCGGGGTACGGATTCCTCTCCGAGAGCGCCGGGTTCGCGCGCGCCGTGACGGACGCGGGGCTGGTGTGGATCGGGCCGCCGCCGGAGGCCATGGCCGCCATGGCGTCCAAGACGCACGCCAAACGGATCATGGCGGAGGCCGGGGTGCCCCTGCTCTCGCCCGTCGACCTGCAACGGGCCACCGCAGCCGACCTGCCGCTGCTGCTCAAGGCGGCGGCCGGGGGCGGCGGGCGCGGGATGCGCGTGGTGCGCGATCTTGCCGCCCTGCAGGGCGAGTCGGCCTCGGCACGCGCGGAGGCGGAGGCCGCCTTCGGGGACGGCGAGGTCTTCGCGGAGCCGTATGTGGAGGGCGGCCGGCACGTGGAGGTGCAGGTCCTCGCGGACACCCACGGCACGGTGTGGACCCTGGGGACGCGGGACTGCTCGCTGCAGCGCCGCCACCAGAAGGTGATCGAGGAGGCTCCCGCGCCCGCCCTCCCGGACGCCCTGCGCGCGGAGCTCGCGGCGGCGGCGACGGCCGCGGCGCGGGCGGTGGGCTATGCGAGCGCGGGGACGGTGGAGTTCCTGGTCGGCCGGGACGGCCGTCCGTACTTCCTGGAGATGAACACCCGGCTCCAGGTGGAGCACCCGGTCACGGAACGCGTGCACGGCGTGGACCTGGTGGCCCTGCAGATCCGTGTGGCGGAGGGCGGCCGGCTGGACCCGCAGGGGCCGCCGGAGCCGCGCGGGCACGCGGTCGAGGCGCGGCTGTACGCGGAGGACCCGGGGCGGGGATGGCAGCCGCGGACGGGAACGGTGCACCGGCTCCGCGTCCCCGCCGACGGCGCGGTCCGCACCGACGCGGGGGTCGCCGACGGGGACACGGTCACCCCCCACTACGACCCGCTGCTGGCCAAGCTGATCGCCTGGGCCCCCACCCGGCCGGAGGCCGTCCGCCTGCTGGCGGCCGCGCTGGAACGCGCCGAGATCCACGGCCCGTTCACCAACCGCGACCTCCTCGTGGGCTCCCTCCGCCACCCCGAGTTCACGGCCGCCCGCATGGACACCGGCTTCTACGACCGGCACCTCGCCGAACTCGCGGCCCCGCGCGAGGGGACCCGGCTCGCCGCGCTTGCCGCAGCCCTCGCCGACGCGCAGGGCCGCCACCGCTTCGGCGCCTGGCGCAACCTGCCCTCCCAGCCGCAGGTCAAGCGCTACCGGTCCGAGCCGGACGGCGCGGAGCACGAGATCCGCTACCTCCTCACCCGCAACGGCGGACTCACCGCCGAGGGCTTCGACGGCATCCGCCTGCTGCACGCCGCGCCCGGCCGCGTCGTCCTCGAAGTCGACGGTGTGCGCCGCCCGTTCGACGTTGCGGCCTACGCGGCCGGCACCCGTATCCACGTCGGCGGCCACGCCCTCACCGCCCTGCCCCGCTTCCCCGAACCCGTCGCCCCGCGGGAGTCCGGCTCGTTGCTCGCCCCCATGCCGGGCACGGTCGTCCGGGTGGCCGAGGGCATCACCGTGGGCGGACCCGTGGAAGCCGGACAGACCCTGCTCTGGCTGGAGGCCATGAAGATGGAGCACCGCATCGTCGCACCGGCCCCCGGCACGCTCACCGCCCTGCACGCGGTCCCCGGCCGGCAGGTCGAGGTCGGGGAGGTCCTCGCAGTCGTCACGGAGAAGGAGGCCTGATGACCCTCATCGAGACCGACGAACAACGCACCCTGCGCACCGCCGTCGCCGCCCTCGCGGCCCGCTACGGCCACGACTGCTTCGCCGCCGCCGCGCGCGACGGCCGCACCACCGACGAACTGTGGGCCGAGGCAGGCAAGTTCGGCTACCTCGGCGTCAACCTCCCCGAGGAGTACGGCGGCGGGGGCGCCGGCATCACCGAGCTGGCGATCGTCCTGGAGGAACTCGGTGCCGCGGGCTGTCCGCTGCTCCTGCTCGTCGTCTCGCCCGCCATCTGCGGCACCGTGATCGCCCGCTTCGGCACCGACGAGCAGAAGCACCGCTGGCTGCCCGGCCTGGCGGCCGGCACCCTCCGCATGGCCTTCGGGATCACCGAGCCGGACGCCGGGTCGAACTCCCACCGCCTCACCACCACCGCCCGCCGCGACGGCGACGGCTGGATCCTCACGGGGCGCAAGATCTTCATCTCCGGTGCGGACATCGCCGACGCGACCCTCGTCGTCGGGCGCACCGAGGACGCCCGGACGGGCCGGCTCAAGCCCTGCCTCTTCGTCGTCGAGCGCGACGCCCCGGGCTTCGTCCGCCGCCCGATCCCCATGGAACTGGCCGCGCCGGAGAAGCAGTTCGAGCTCGTCCTGGACGACGTCCGGCTGCCCGCCTCCGCCCTCGTCGGCGACGAGGACGCCGGGCTGCAGCAGCTCTTCGCCGGCCTCAACCCCGAGCGCATCATGACCGCGGCCTTCGCGATCGGCATGGCCCGCCACGCGCTCGCCCGGGCCGTCGGCTACGCGCGGGTCCGGCAGGTGTGGGACGTACCGATCGGCGCCCACCAGGCCATCGCGCACCCGCTCGCCCAGGCGCACATCGAGACAGAACTGGCGCGGCTGATGACGTACAAGGCCGCGTACCTCTACGACACCGGGAACGACGCGGCCGCGGGCGAGGCCGCCAACATGGCCAAGTACGCCGCCGCGGAGGCGGCCGTCCGCACCGTCGACCAGGCCGTGCACACCCTCGGCGGCAACGGCCTCACGAAGGAGTTCGGCCTCGCTGCGCTGATCACGGCGTCGCGCGTGGCACGGGTCGCCCCGGTGAGCCGGGAGATGATCCTCAACTACGTCTCGCACCGGACGCTCGGCCTCCCCAAGTCCTACTGAAAGTTCTGCTGAAGTCCTGCTGAAGGTCCTGCTGAAAGTTCTGCTGAAAGAAGGGAGCTTCGCTCATGCCGGTGGTCCGCCGCACGCACGACCAGGGCGTCACGACACTCACGCTCGACTCCCCGCGCAACCACAACGCCCTCTCCGCCCGCCTGCTGGCGGAACTGCACGAGCAACTGTCCCGGGCGGCGGAGCACTCCGGCACCCGCGCCGTCGTCCTCACCCACACCGGCACCACGTTCTGCGCCGGGGCGGACCTGCGCGACCGGGTGCCCACGGGCCCCGACGGGATGGCCCGGCTGCTGCGCAGCATCGTGGAGCTGCCCAAGCCCGTCGTCGCCCGGGTCACGGGGCACGTACGGGGCGGGGGGATCGGGCTGTTGGGGGCCTGCGACATCACCGCGGCCCGGGCGGACACGTCCTTCGCCTTTACCGAGGCGCGGCTGGGCCTGGCGCCCGCCGTGATCTCCCTGCCGCTGCTGCCCCGCCTCGAACCGCGGGCCGCATCCCGCTACTACCTCACCGGCGAACGGTTCAGCGCGGCGGAGGCGGCCCGCATCGGCCTCGTGAGCGTGGTCGCGGACGACGTGGACGCGGCGCTCGCCCCCGTCCTCGACGGCCTGCGCCGCGGCTCCCCGCAGGGCCTGGCCGAGTCCAAGAGACTGGCGACGGCGGAGGTACGGCGCGCCTTCGACCGGGACGAGGCGGAACTCGTCGCCCTGTCGGCCCGGCTGTTCGCCTCGGCCGAGGCCCGCGAGGGCATGACGGCCTTCCTGGAACGGCGGGACCCCGCATGGCTGCGGTGACCGCCCCCAAGCAGGACCGCAGCCGCCTCACCCGGCAGCGCCTCCTCCAGGCCGCGATCGCCTGCCTGGCCGAACACGGCTGGGCGGGCTCCACGGTGACGGTCGTCGCGGAACGGGCGGGGGTGTCGCGGGGGGCGGCACAGCACCATTTCCGCACGCGTGAGGACCTGTTCACGGCAGCGGTGGAGTACGTGGCCGAGGAACGCTCGGCAGCACTGCGCGCGCTACGGGGCCCCGCCTGCCGGACGGCGGTGGTCTCCGAACTGGTCGCCCTCTACACGGGCCCGCTGTTCCGCGCCGCACTGCAGCTGTGGGTGGCGGCGACGTACGAGGAACAACTGCGCCCGCAAGTAACGGCGTTGGAGGCAAGGGTGGGCCGCGAGGTCCACCGCATGGCGGTGGACCTGCTCGACGCGGACGAGTCGGTACCGGGGGTACGGGAGACGGTGCAGGGCCTGCTGGACATGGCACGGGGCCTGGGCCTGGCGAACCTGCTGACGGACGACGCGGCGCGACGGGAACGGGTGGTGGCGCAGTGGGTACGGATATTGGACGGGGCGCTGGGGGGCGCCCCGTAGGCGCCCCTGTCCCGGAGGTGCGCCCCGTCAGGGGCGCGGGGAACTGCGCGACCAGCCACGGACGACTTGCAGCCGACGCACTACCTGGGGGGTCCGGGGCGCAGCCCCGGGACGTCGACTGCGGGCGCGTCGTGGCTGGTCGCGCAGTTCCCCGCGCCCCTTCGGGGCGCAGCCCCCGAAGCGGGGGGTTTGGGGGGCTTGCCCCCCCAGAAACGGTGAAAGGGCGGGGCTGGGGCCTCGAACACCACTTC
>NZ_JBSFWU010000066.1:0-42581 GCF_053594995.1 Streptomyces sp. NPDC002536 | reverse complement strand
GTCCGCAAGGTCTACTACAACCTCACCATCACCGGACTGTCGATCGCCGTCGCCTTCCTCATCGGCACCATCGAACTCGTCGGCGTCCTGCACGACCAGCTCTCACTCAACGACCCGGTCACCGACTGGATCTCCGGCATCGACCTCAACAACGTCGGCTTCATCATCGTCGGGCTCTTCGTCGCCGTATGGGCCTGCGCCCTGGGCTACTGGCGCCTGGCCAAGGTCGAACACCGGTGGAGGCACCAGCCTCCGACATCAACATGATCCGAGGCACGCCGCCCGGCGGCACAGGGCCCCGACCGGATTCCGGTCGGAGCCCTCGTCGTGCAACGGCGCGGCGTTCGCAAGGCGAGCGGGCCGCTCCTGTATGACGGCTCGGGTGAAGTGGAACAGCGGGCACTGCGTTCCGGAAGCCGACCGGCCCGGTGACGACGGGCAGGGTGCAGGCAGTCACGGGCATGGGGTCTGTGCCACTGCCGACCGACGGTGGCTGACCGCCGCCCTCACCGTGATCGTCGGTTTCATGGCCGGCGAGGTCGTCGTCGGCAAGGCCGCGCATTCCCTGGCATTGCTGTCGGACGCCGCCCACATGCTGACCGACGCCGCAGCTCTGATCCTGGCTCTGGTGGCGATGCGGTGGTCCACGCATCGGGCCGGGAGCCGATACGCCCACGAGATCAAGCGGGCAGAGGCGCTTGCGGCACTGACCAACGGACTGACGCTCCTGCTGCTCGCCTTCTGGCTGACCGTCGAAGCCGTGGGCCATCTGGTGAACCCTCCGCGGGTCACCGGCGGGCTGGTGGTACTCACCGCACTCGTCGACATCCCGGTCGGCCTGACGGCCGCCTGGTGCTTGTCCAAGGCCAACCGGTCGAGTCTGAACGTCCAAGGGGCCTACCTGCACATCCTCAGCGATCTGGTCGGCGCCCTCGCGAACGCCATGGCCGGTGCCGTGGTACTGGCCACGGGCTTCCTCCGAGCCGACGCCCTGGCCTCCCTGATTGTCGTCGCGGTCATGCTGCGCTCCGGAACGGGCCTGGTCCGCGCCGCCGGGCGCCATCTGTCGGCAGGGCTCGCCGACACCCGTGCGGGCGCGTTCGGTACGGCTTTGCCCCGACGGCCCGGCGTCACAGAGGTTCACGACCCCCAGCACTGACACACGCCCGGTCCACGCCCGGCTCACCAAAGCGGGCAGGCGCCCGGTCTTCTCTCGTAGGGCGCACCCCACCTGGGGCTGGGACAGCCTATTCCCGTCGACCTTCCAGGCAACGGAAAACGTGGCAAGTTACCCCGCCGTACCGGTTTCTCGGCCGCCCGGTTGACCCGCCGGGCATGCCCCCAACTCCGCTCCGCCCTCGCCGCCTCCGCCCGCGTGCGAGCAAATGGACCATGTGCAGGCGGACGTCGAGTTGCTCGCGCGGCTCCACGGCCACCCAGAGGGCCTCTACCCTCCCCATTAGAAATGGTTTCCGTTTTCATGTAGCGTGGCGGCACGCACCGACGACGGAGGTCCCGTTCCCATGGCAGTGCCCAAGCGGAAGATGTCCCGCTCCAATACCCGCCACCGCCGCGCCCAGTGGAAGGCGAGCACGCCCCAGCTGGTGCCGGTCACCGTCGACGGCTCCGTGTACCGGGTGCCGCAGCGGCTGGTGAAGGCGTACGAACGCGGGCTGCTGCACCCGGAGGGCTGACGCGCCATGGCTGATCAACGACTGCCGGTGACGGTCCTCTCCGGCTTCCTCGGCGCGGGCAAGACAACCCTGCTCAATCACGTCCTCGCCAATCGCGACGGACTGCGCGTCGCCGTGATCGTCAACGACATGAGCGAGATCAACATCGACGCCGCGCTGGTGCGGGGCGGAGAGGGCGCGCTGTCGCGGACCGAGGAACGCCTGGTCGAGATGACCAACGGCTGCATCTGCTGCACCCTGCGGGACGATCTCCTCGAAGAAGTGGACCGGCTGGCCCGCGAAGGCCGCTTCGACTACCTCCTCATCGAGTCGAGCGGGATCTCCGAACCCATGCCCGTCGCCGCCACCTTCGCCTTCCCCCGGGACGACGGCGCCACCCTCGGCGACCTTGCCCGGCTCGACACCATGGTCACCGTCGTCGACGCCGCGAACTTCCTCCCCGAGCTCGCGGGCGGCGACGGGCTGGCGGAGCGCGGCCTCGACCAGTACGAGGACGACGAGCGGACGGTGAGCGATCTCCTCATGGACCAGGTCGAGTTCGCCGACGTCATCGTCCTCAACAAGCTCGACCTGGTGGACGCGGCCGACGCCGACCGCCTGCGGGCGGCCCTCGCCCGCCTCAATCCGGCCGCCCGCATCGTGGCTGCCGAGCATGGCCGGGTGGACCCGTCGGCGATCCTCGGCACCGGCCTCTTCGACCTGGAACGCGCCCAGCAGGCGCCCGGCTGGGTCAGGGAGCTCAACGGCGACCACACCCCCGAGACCGAGGAGTACGGCATCTCCTCGACGGTCTTCCGCGCAGACCGGGCCTTCCACCCCGAGCGGCTGTGGACGTTCATCACCGAGGAGCTCGACTCAGGGGCCTACGGCCACGTGCTGCGCTCCAAGGGGTTCTTCTGGCTGGCCGGGCGGGACCGGGTGACCGGGCTCTGGTCGCAGGCCGGTGCCGTGGCCCGGTTCGAACCCGCAGGCGTCCGCGAGCACGGTGGGCAAGGCCAGGAACTCGCCTTCATCGGCACTGCGTTGCGCCCGGCGGCACTGCATCAGGCCCTGTCCGCCTGCCTCGTCAGGGCCGGCGAGACGGGCGCGTCATGGGCCGACCCCTTCCCCGCCTGGGACGTCCACGGTCCGGACGGCGCCGCATGCGAGTACGACCATGGGCTGGAGGCAGCCCGGGCATGAGGCCCGGACGCCGGCCGTCCCGCCGGGGTTGGCCCGACGGGACGGCACTCGGCGAACGACGCCGGTATCTGTCGTGTTGTGGCCCCGCAGCACAGCGGGCGGTGCTCGTCAACCGCCGCACTGGCACGGGCCGCCGGACTGGCATCCGCAGTTGCATCCCGGACCGCAGGTGCAGCCGGTGCTGCACGTCGGAGACGGCGTATGAACGGTCATGGGCAGCTCTCCCTTCTCACTGGTGCGGCCTTCCAGTCGATCGAACACCCGTTCGGTTCATGGCCGCAAGAGGGCGGACCCGGGTGGTGACCGCGAGAATCGAGAAACTGCCTCTCCCGCCCTCTTCGCATCCGCGAGTACGAGGGGACGGTGGCTGCTTGATGCCTGAGTCGTCTTCTGCGCAATAGCGTGTTTCCAGCCGACCTCTGTCGACTTCCGTGAATCCCGAGCGCGGTTAACACTGGAAGGGCAAGCTCTCCCGTCGGAACAGTCCGATCATGCAGGGAGAAGGAAGGCTTTGCCATGCTGACCAGCACGCACGCCTCTCACACGAGCCACACCCACCAGCACGGCGCAGAGTGCGGACACGTCGCCGTACCGCACCGCGACCACGTCGACTATGTCCACGACGGGCATCTGCACCGGATACACGAGGACCACACCGACGAGTGTGAGCCCGCCGGCCACACCGTTCACCAGGACCATGCCCACCAGCACGGTGCGGGGTGTGGCCACGTCGCCGTGCCGCACGGCGACCACGTGGACTACATCCACGACGGGCACCGGCACGCCCACCACGACGGGCACTGGGACGACCACTGATCTTCAGGTTGTCTCTGCCTTTCCGTCTTCCGGCCACAGTCCGGACAAACGCCTGAAAGCTCGACGGCGTGCCGGACGTTGGCGAACGTCGAGGTCCAGGCGATCCGGTCCGCCCTTCTCTCCACAGGGCCGGATTCGACGGACAAGCTGAGCCCGCACTCTGTGCAGATCAGGTAGTGGCGATGGTCGGGGCCGGGACGGTGACGGAAGAGCCGCTCGCCGTCGGTATCGCGGACAATGTCCGCACGGCCGGCCCCGGCCAGCGCGGTAAGCGTGCGGTAGACGGTACAGAGAAAACGCTCGCCACGCTCGGCCCCCGGTGCACGCGCGAGCGGCTGTGCGGTGCCCGAGAAGTCGACAAACTCGCTGTACGCGAAGAAGCTCACGGCTGCGAAATCGGCGCGGCCCTGCTGACAGTGGTCACCGCCGCGACAGCCAGTGGCCGCTGCCGGCTGCTCGACTGCGCACGGGCAACAGGCGCCATCCGCTTCCATCGTCGCCTCGACCGGCACCAGGTCACCTGGCCTGCACCCGAAGGGAGGGGCGAGCACGAAGCGGCGCGGGCGACCTCAAGTCCGCTGCCATTACCGGAACTTGTACCGAAAGCACTGGACTCGCCGTGTGGGGAGGATTACCCCATCGCAGCTCTTGCGTGGGCGGTACCGACCCGATGAAGATGTCCGAATCGGGGGTCCGCGGTGCGCGCCCGGAACGTGAGCGGTAGACGAAGCCCGATTCACGGTGCGCCCGTCCGAAAACCATCGGCACTTTGGCGCGTATCCGCCCCCTGCAGGTCCACGGCGCCGTTTATCGCTCCGTCAAGCAGGATGGATTCAGAGTGGAGTCAGTGGAGTTAGTGGAGTCAGCAGATGCGGGGCAACACACGCTCATCGATCTGCTCGAAGCAGTCGTCGCCCGCTTCCCCGACCGGGTGGCGGTGACGGCCGACGACCGGGAACTCACCTACAAGGAGCTCGACTGCCAGGCCGCCGCGGTCGCCCGGCGCCTGCGGGACTCGGGAGCCGGAACCGGTTCCCTGGTCGGCCTGATGGCCCCGAGCACCAGCAGGCTCGTGGTCGGCCTGCTCGGCATCCTCAAGTCCGGTGCCGCCTACGTTCCCGTGGACCCCGGCTACCCCGAGGAGCGGATCGCCTGGACCTTCAAGGACAGCAACGTCACCCATCTCGTCACCACGCCCGAACTGGCCGAGCAATTGGGTGACATGGGCGTCGACGTCGTCGTACTCGACGACTCGTACGCCGAGCCGGAGCCGGCCGGGGCGGGTGCGGGAGATCTGGCCTACGTCATCTACACGTCCGGGTCCACCGGCCGGCCCAAGGGCGTCCAGGTGGAGCACCGCAACGTCGTGCGGCTCTTCGACGTCACACGGGACTGGTTCGGCTTCGACGAGAACGACGTCTGGACGCTGTTCCACTCCGTGGCCTTCGACTTCTCCGTCTGGGAGTTCTGGGGCGCGCTGCTGTTCGGCGGACGGCTCGTCGTCGTCCCGCAGGAGACCGCCCGTTCGCCGCGGGCCTTCCACGAACTGCTGCGCGATCAGAGGGTGACGGTCCTCAGTCAGACGCCGTCGGCGTTCGCCCGGCTGGCCGCAGCCGATGCGCAGGCCGAGCAGCCGCTGACCGGTCTGCGTGTCGTGGTGTTCGGCGGCGAGCGGCTCGAACCCGCCGGTCTGCGCGGCTGGTTCGCGCGTCACGGCGACGAACACCCGCGTCTGGTCAACATGTACGGTCTCACCGAGGCCACGGTGCACGCCTCGTACCGGCCGGTCACCGCCGCCGACATCGCCGTATCCGGCACCAGTCCGATCGGCGTACCGCTGCCGGACCTCGCCTTCCACGTGCTCGACGAGACCGGCCGGGCGGCCGCCGACGGCGCCCCGGGAGAGCTGTACCTGTCCGGAGCGGGGCTGGCCCGCGGGTATCTGGGCCGTCCCGAACTGGACAGAGAACGCTTCCTCGAACTGCCCGGCCCCGACGGCTCGGTACGGCGCTGCTACCGCACCGGGGACCGCGTGGTCGCGCTCCCCGACGGCGGCTACGGCTACCTCGGCCGCACCGACGACCAGATGAAGATCCGCGGCTACCGGGTCGAGCCCGGCGAGATCGAGGCCGTCCTTCTCGCGGAGGCCGAGGTCTCCGCCGCGGTGGCCACGGCCCGCGGCTACGGCGAGGGTGACGTCCGCGTCCTCGCGTACGTCGCCTCCGGCATCCCGGCGGACGTCCTCGCGCCCCGGCTCGGCGAGCGCGCCGCGGCCTCCCTGCCCCCGCACATGCGCCCCTCGGCCTACGTCGTGCTGCCCGAGCTGCCGCTGAACCGCAACGGCAAGGTCGACAAGAGCCGGCTGCCGGAGCCGACGGCCGAGGTGGCCTTCGCCCCGGTCGCCGTCGACACGGACGAGGCCGCCGGACTCACCGGCACAGAAGGGCGGATCGTGCAGATCTGGCAGTCCGTCCTGGATCTGCCGGAGGTCGGCCGGGACGCCGACTTCTTCGACCTCGGCGGCACCTCGCTCTCCCTGCTGCGCATGTTCGCCCGGACCAACGAGGAGTTCGGCACGGATCTCGACGTCACCGTGCTGATCGACGGCGCCACGGTGGCCACCCTGGCCCGTCACGTCGACTCCGCGCTGTCCGCCGCGGCGCCCCGCCCGTGACCCGGGCACGTCGGCCTGCCGCACCGAATCCATCCCGGAGGGACGTATGAGCGCACAACCCGACTTCTCCCTGAGCCCCGAGGACCTCGCCGCCTTCCACCGCAACGGCTACGCGGGCCCCTTCACGCTGTACGAACCGGACGAGATAAAGAAGGCCTGGGGACGCACCCGGCTGGAGCTCCTCGACCGCAGCGCGGCCGTCTACAGCGAGGACGCGGCCGTGTCCGGGGCGACGAACATCTCCAACTACGACCGCCACCTCGATCACCCGTTCCTTGCCGACCACATCACCCGACCGGAGATCGTGCACCGGGTCGCCTCCGTCCTCGGTCCCGATGTGCTGTGCTGGCGCACCGAGTTCTTCCCCAAGTACCCGGGCGACGAAGGCACCGACTGGCACCAGGCGGACACGTTCGCCAATGCCTCCGGCACGCCGCAGATCCAGTGGCCCGGCGGCTCGGACTTCGGCGGCACCATCACGGTGTGGTGCGCCTTCACCGAGGCGAGCATCGAGATGGGCTGTCTGCAGTTCATCCCCGGCACGCACCGCACCATGCACTACGACGAGACCAAGCGCATGCACTACGCGCCGGAGCGGAACACCAGCGTCGACAAGGACGGCATCCGGCGCGGCTTCTTCGGCTACGACTACCGGGAACTGCAGATCGACCCCGACTGGAAGCCCGACGAGTCCCGGGCCGTCTCCATGGAGTTGCGGGCGGGGCAGTTCATCATGTTCTGGTCCACTCTGATGCACGCTTCCCATCCGCACGAGGGCCGCACCCGGGACATGCGCATGGGTTTCGTCGGCCGTTACGTGCCCACCGCGGTGGAGGTCTATCCCGGCACCGCCGCGATCGACGAGTACGGCGGCCGGGTCAGCCTCGACCGGTACGGCGCGGTACTGGTGAGCGGCACGGACGGGTACGGCCACAACCGGCTGGCAGATCGCACCACCCGGGACCACCCCTTCGTCACCCGGCCGCCGGCGGGAGTGTGATGCGGACAGCATCCGAGTCGGTCACCGTGCGCGGCGGCGGTTCGTCGGCCGAGCTCGCCCGCGCCGTGCTGGACACGGCGTCGATCATCCGTGCCGTGCCGGAGCGGATGCGGGTGGCGCCCGTCGCGCCGCTCGGCGCAGGGCAGTTGCCGTGCGTGCAGGAGCTGCTCGACCGGGTCACCGTCGCCCTGGGCCTGCCCGGGGTGACGGTGGTGGGCGATCCGGACCTGCTGACCGCGGTGGAACTCGCGGTCAGCAGGCGGCTTGCGCTGGACGCACCCGGCGCGGTGGCCGACGGGGAGCTGAAACGGGCGGCGGAGTCGGCTCTCGCCGCCTTTCCGGGGCCGGCCGTGGTGGTGCCCGCCCGGGACGGCACGCCGCTCAGGTGCTGGGCGGCCGGCCCCGAGGGCGCGCCGGCCGTCGCCGTCGTCAGTGCCTGCGGCATGCCCGTCGGTCTCGCGGTGAAGTGGCTGGCCGCCCTGTCGTCGGAGTACCGCGTCGTGACCTGGGAGAGCCGCGGTCTGTTCGCGCCGGACGACGGGACCGGGCTCGGTGAGCCGGGCGGCCACACGCTCGGGGCCCAGAGCGAGGACGTGCTGGCCGTCCTCGACGGATTCGGCATCCCTCACGCCCACGCGCTCGGGCTCTGCGGAGGAGCGGTGATCGCTCTCGCGGCCGCCGCCAGGTCGGACCGGATCACCTCCCTGAGCCTGTGGCACGGCGACTTCGAACTCGGCGGCGAGGCCCCGAAGACGGCCCACCAGCGCGACGTCGAGTCGCTGCTGGCCATGGTCGCCCGAGGGCGCCCCCAGGCGGCCGCCATGCACCGGCTGCTGAGCCGGCCCGGCACCCTGGCAGGCCTGCGCCCGGACATCGCCCACTATCTCGTCCACCCCTACGCCACGCCGGAACTGCTGCACCGTTACGGCCTGTTGAACGGGGCCATCATGTCCGCCGACTGCCGTCGGCTGCTCGACGCCCCCCAGCCGGCCCTCGTCGTCACCAGTGACCGGGACACCACGGCCCACCCCGCCGGCTCGGCGTACGTCGCCCGGCACCTGCCCCGGGCCGACCTGCGCGTCCTGCCCGACGGCAACCATCTCACCGCCTTCGGCGCAGGTGCCGAACTGGTCTCGCTGGCAAGGAACTTCCTGCGCACCGCGACCGTCTCCCACGGGAAGGGCACATGAACGAGATCGCCGACAGCACCCGGCACGAGCAGCTGGCCGCGGTGCTCAGGGAACATCCCGCGGTGGCCGACGCGGTCGTCACCGACGGCCCCGACGGCCGGGGCGGGCACGCCCGGCTCCTGGCCGACCCCGTCGCCGCCCGGGTGCTGCACCGGTCCGCCGCCCTGGAGGCGGCGGGCCGGCTCGGCGGCCTCGGCTGGCACGAACCCGCGGGTGAGATACGGGTGGCCGGTCTCAACCGCAGCGAGACCGAATTCCTCCATCGCGAGATCTTCACCGGCAACGCCTACTTCCGGCACGGCATCACCCTGCCGGCCGGCGCCGTCGTGGTGGACGTCGGGGCGAACATCGGGATGTTCACGCTGCGCGTCGCCCTGCACAGCCCCGGCGCCCGGATCATCGCCGTCGAACCGGTCGCCGAACTCGCCGACGCCGTCGCGCTCAACGCCGAGCTGCACGAGGTGGACGCCACCGTGCTGCGCACCGCACTGGGCCGTGCCGAGGGCGAGACGTCCTTCACCTTCTACCCGAACAACAGCGTCATGTCGGGCCGGTTCGCGGACGCCGACGAGGACCTCGACGTGCTCAAGGGCTATCTGCTGACCGGGGAGAACTCACGTCAGGGCGAGCATCTGGACCGGCTGGCGGCCGACCGGATGTCCGCACGGCCCCGCCGGGTTCCCCTGACCACCCTCACCGCCGTCGTCCACGAGCACGGTCTCGCCCGCATCGACCTGCTGAAGATCGACGTGGAGAAGGCCGAGGCCGAGGTCCTCGACGGGATCGACGAGGGCGTGTGGCCGCGCATCGACCGGATCGTGGTGGAGGTGCACGACCTCGACGGGCGCCTCGCGGCCGTGCTCGCGCAGCTGCGTGCCCGCGGCTTCGTGGTCACCGCCGAGCAGGATCCCCGGCTGGCGCGCACCCCCTGCCACAACGTCTACGCCCGGCGCCCCCGGGCCGTCACCGCGCCCGCGCCCCTCGCCGCACCCGAGGGCGGTCCGACCCTGCGCCGGCTGGAGGAGGAACTGCGCGAACTGACCGCACGGCGCCTGCCGTCGGCGGTACCGCCCCGCCGCTACACCCTCGCTGCCGACCTCACCGTCGCCGCCGGCCTCACTCGCACCGACGGCCACGGGCCCGCCGGGGAGCAGGATGCCCCCGCCTCCCCGCGGGTCGCCGTACTCACCCGCATCTGGGGGGAGCTGTTCGGCCCGGACGCCGTCCGGCCGGACGCGGACTTCTTCGATCTCGGCGGCGATTCCCTGACCGCCGTGCGCCTGATGGCGACCCTGGAGAGCGAACTCGGCGAGGACGCCCTCAGCCCCGACCTGATCTTCACGGACAGCACCTTCGGTGCGCTGGCCGCCGCCGTCGAGGCGAGCGGTGAACCCGAAAGGACAGTACGTACATGAGTTCCGCACACCTCCGGCTGCGGCAGGCGGCGCCCCCGTCCGCCGTCGCGGCCGGACTGATCGCCGTCGTGGTGGGCATCACCAGCTCGGCGGCGATCGTCTTCTCGGCGGCCAGGGCCGCCGGCGCCACCGAGGGCCAGCTCACCTCCTGGATGCTGGCCCTCGGCGTCGGCATGGGCGTGACCTGCATCGGCCTGTCCCTGCGGTACCGGGTGCCCGTGGTCACCGCCTGGTCGACGCCGGGTGCGGCGCTGATGGCGACGAGCCTGCACGGCGCGACCATGGCGCAGGCCGTCGGCGCCTTCCTGCTCTCCGCGGCGCTCATCACCGTGTGCGGGGTGACGGGCTGGTTCGAGCGGGGCATGGGACGCATTCCCGTGCCCCTGGCGGCCGGCCTGCTCGCGGGCGTGCTCGTCGAGTTCGGCACCCGCCTGTTCGGCAGCATGCACGGCGACTTCGCCGTGGTCTTCCCGATGTTCGCGGTCTACCTGCTGTCCCGCCGCTGGCTGCCCCGCTATGCGGTCATCGCGGCGCTGGCCGCGGGACTCGTCGCCGCGGGCGCCGCGGGCTCGCTGCACCTGGGCGGGGTGCGATTGGCCGTCGCCGCGCCGGTGTTCACCGCACCGGACTTCTCGTGGCGGGTGTTGGTCAGCGTGGGCCTGCCGCTGTTCGTGGTGACCATGGCCTCGCAGAACCTGCCCGGGGTGGCGGTGCTGCGCAACGACGGCTACTCCCTTCCGGTGTCCCCGCTGATCGGCTGGACCGGCGGCGTCAACCTGCTGCTCGCGCCGTTCGGCTGCTTCGGCCTGAACCTCGCCGCCATCACCGCCGCCATCTGCACCGGCCGCGAGGCCCACGAGGATCCCCGCCGGCGCTACCTGGCGGCCGTCTGGGCCGGCGTCTTCTACCTGTGCGTGGGCATCTTCGGCGGGGCCGTGGGCTCCCTGCTCACCGCTCTGCCCCCGGCCCTGGTCGCGGGTATCGCCGGGCTGGGCCTGCTGGGCACCATCGGCGGCTCCCTCAGCAGCGCTCTCGGCGACGAGCGGTGGCGCGAGTCCGCCGTGGTCACCTTCCTCGCCACCGCCTCCGGGGTGACCCTGCTGGGTATCGGCTCGGCCTTCTGGGGCCTGCTCGCCGGCCTGTGCACCGCCCTCGTGACGCACCGCCGCCGGCAGCCCGCCCCGCCCGTCTCGCAGCAGTCGCCCGGCCGGAGCCGGATACGAACGTGACGGCCGGGACACGCCCCGCGGGCCCTGCGGAGTCCGGACGCTGGTTCCACCGCCCGCTGCCCCGCCCCGGCGCCCGTCTCAGACTGGTCTGCGCCCCCTACGCCGGGGCCGGGGCCGGGGTGTACCGGCCGTGGGCCGAACGGCTCCCCGCCGACACCGAGTTGGTCGCCGTCCGGCTGCCGGGGCGCGAGAACCGGCTGCGGGAGCGGCCCGCGCAGGACTGGCCGTCGCTGGCCCGGGACTTCGCCGCCGCGCTCGAGGACCAAGTGGCCTCCCCCTACCTGCTGTTCGGGCACAGCATGGGCGCGATGCTGGTCTACGAGACCGTCGTACGGTCCCTCGCCCGGCCGCCCGAGCGGGTCCTGCTGTCCGGATGCCGCGCGCCGCACGTGCCGCGCGCGCTGCCGGCCATCCACGAGCTGCCGCCGGAGCGGTTCCACGCGGAGCTGGGCAGGCTGGCCGGTACACCCGCGGACGTCCTCTCCGACCCCCGCCTGATGGCCGTGCTCGACCCGATGCTCCGCGCGGACATCCGGCTCGCCGAGACCTGGGCCCATCCGGCACCGGACCCGCTGCCCGTGCCCGTCACCGTGTTCTGGGGCGCGGACGACGACGTCGCCCCGCCGGCCGCGGTGGGCGCCTGGCGGGCCCTGGCACCGCGCGGATTCCGTGGCCACCGCATCGACGGCGGCCACTTCTTCCTGCACGAGCACGCCCGGGACCTGCTCGGGCTGCTCCACGACGAGATCGCGCTGTGCCCGGCGGAGCGACGAAGGAGCAACGGATCGTGAAATCACCTTATTTCGACGACGGCCACGCCGCCTTCCGCGAGGAGGTCCGCGCCTTCCTGGCCGCCGAGGTGACGCCGTACGCCGCCGACTGGGAGGAACGGGACACCGTTCCCGCCCCCGTGTGGAAGCTCTTCGGCGAGCGCGGCTACCTGGGGCTGCTGCACCCGCGTACCGTCGGCGGCGGCGAACGCGACCTGTTCACCTCCGTCGTCTTCCTGGAGGAACTCGGCCGCACCGGATTCGGCGGGCTGCGGGCCGCCGTCTCCGTCCACGCCTACATGGCCACCCCCTACCTCGCCCGGGTCGGCGGCCACGACCTGTGCGGGGAGTACCTGGCGCCCGCCGTCCGGGGCGAACGCCTGGCGGCCCTGGCGATCACCGAACCGGGCGCCGGAGCCGACCTGTCGGGCCTCGGCACCACGGCCGTCCGGGACGGCGGCCACTTCGTCGTCGACGGCACCAAGTCGATGGTCAGCAACGGCATGACCGCCGACTTCCTCGTCACGGCAGTGCGCACCGGCACCGCCGTGGCCGGCCCCCGGGGCGCAACCGGGCTGTCCCTGCTGGTGATCGACACCACCCTGCCCGGCGTCACCCGTACCCCGCAGCGCACTCTCGGCTGGCGCTCGGCCGGCACGGCCACCGTCACCCTCGACGCGGTACGGGTCCCCGCCGACCGGCTCGTCGGCCGACTCGACAACGGCTTCTACTACCTCATGAGAGGACTCCAACTGGAACGTCTCGTCGCCGCCACCCTGGCGCTCGGCGGCATGGACCGCGGTCTGGACGAGCTGCGCGGCTTCCTGCGCGCCCGCGAAGTCACCGGCGAGGCCCTCGCCCACAAGCAGGCACTCGTGCACCGCGTCGCCGACCTGGCCACCGAACTGACGGCCGCACGGCACCTCGTGCACCACACCGCGTGGCTGTACGAGCAGGGCGAACTGCCCGCCCTGGAGTGCTCCATGGCCAAGCTGCACACCACCGAGCTGGCCTGCCGGCTGGCCGACACCGCACTCCAACTGCAGGGATCGCACGGCTATCTGGAGACCTCCTTCGCAGCCCGCGCCCAACGCGACGCCCGCGCCGCCACCATCGCCGCCGGCCCCAGCGAGGTGATGCGCGACCTCATCGGTCGCGCCGTCCTCAACCAGCCTGCCGAGCGGGACGCCCGCGCCGGGACGATCTGACGGACGACCGGACGGCGTCCTCTGTAAAGACCCTGGCCACCTGACACGGCAACAGGTGGTCGCGTTGCGGGGGTTCGTGGCGCGGTACCTCATCATGACGGCCGGCACGGGGGCCGGAACCCCTTGACCCCCGAGGGGTCCTGGCCTTCCGTTCGCCCCCGTCGGGCCGTGTCCGGTGCTGCCGCCACGAGGTCTGTGGTGAGCGGGAGAATGCGCGTCGGCTGTCGAGGCATTCGCCCGCGCAGCTGCAGACCATGACGCGGCTGCCGCCCGGATCGGCGCACTGTCCCGACGTGTGCGCGGCCGGGCCATGCTCCGTGCCGTGCCCATGTCCGGACCAGCCGCATCTGCGCACGGCTGTCGTCCCCTTGTGGTCAAACTGTGGTGCGTCCAGGAGGTCGGTGACGAAGCGGCGGAGGACCCCGTGCCTGACCGGGGTGACGCCATGCATGAGTTGGACGCCGTAGGCAAGGGCGACGCCGGCCGGGGCCGCGACGGTCCAGTGGGTCTGTGGTACGGCTTCCCCTCAGGTCGGGGTACGGCCAGGGCCTGGTGCGGGGACGTGTGGGTGGAGGAGCCTGCGGGCCAGGCGGGTGCCGGGAGTGTAGCCGTCGTCCTCGCCGAGTTCGGTGCCGGTCCAGATGTCGGGGCTGGAGGTGGTGGCGATGTAGAAGTCACCGCCCTCGTCGGCGAGAGTGAGGCCCAGGCACAGGCGTCCGATGCGGCGCGGGGCAACACCGGGTTCGGACAGGCCGTCAAGGTGTACGGGAACGCTGTCGCCCGGCCGGAGTTCGACGTAGGTCCACGACCCGGCGGCGGTGACGGACGGCATGACGGGGCGGATGGCCGGCAGGGCGCGTTCCGCGGCCTCGTGCAGGACCACTTGCGTGGCCTGAGGGGCCGGTTCGTACCGGGTCAGGGCCGGAGTTGTCGTCCCGCTGGGCGGCTCATTGTCCATGATCTTGCTGAGCTGGGCGATCTCCTCCGGGGTAAGGAATCCTTCGACGGTGTGGAGGGCGGGGCCGTTTCGGCGCGGGGAAGGGATTACCGGGCACACATTCCCCAGCCCTGGATATACCGACTGCCCGACGTTGCGGCCCCCGGGCCGCTCCTCGCACCCCCCGACACCGGCGAACGGCCGGAGTGAGAGCCCCTGAGCGACGGTCCTCTGCGCGGCCCCACCCCGAGATGGCCTGGCCCTCGCACGCCGCCTACGACCCCGCCCTCCCGGAACCCCTGCAACGCCAGGCCTGTGGGCGGACACTGTGGGTTCCCCGCTGATGGACAGGCGTCGATGGAGGTACGGACACGGCACAAGCGGTCAGCCAGGCGGGAGACCGAACAGATCGCGGACGCGGCCGACCAGGAGGTGGGTTCCCAGAACCGCGACGAGGCCGCCGTTCCCCACGAGTTCGGTGGCGTAGCGGACAGCGTCGGCGGTCTCCTCCCGTACGTACAGTTCTTGCCGTGGCGCCAGGGCGGTGCGCAACCCGGCCGGGGATGTTTCCCTGGGGTGGCCGACCCGGGTCAGTACCACCGGCCAGTCAGCAGGCAGCGGTTCCAGCAGGGTTGCCGCCTTCTTGTACCAGAGGGCGCCGAAGACCAGGGCAGTGCGCTCAACGGCGCCGGCGTGTCGCAGGAACTCCGGGGCCACGGCGGCCACACCTTGATGGTTGTCGGCGGAATCGAGGAGCAGGCGTCCGGTCCAGGAGCCGAGGCGGGCCGGCGCCAGCAGTTCGAGGCGGCCGGGCCAGCGGGTCGCGGCCAGACCGCTGCGCAGGGCGTCCTCCGGGACAGCGGGGATCGATCCCCGTTCGGCCAGCGCGTCGATGCCCGCCACGGCGAGAGCCAGATTGCGATGCTGGTGCTCCCCGCGGAGCGGACAAGTCAGGTCTCTGTGAACGGTGTTCGGGGTGGCCACTTCCAGCATGGTGCTCCCGTCGCGGGCCGTGCGTGGCCGACAGTGGATTTCCTGGTGGAGGCGCCAGACGGTCAACCCCGTGCGATGGCAGAGGACGTCTTCCACAGCGTTCGCTGCCTCCTCGGGCAGATCGCCGAGCACGACATGGTCGCCGTCGCGGACAATGCCTGCCTTGTTCCTTGCGATCTCGCCCAGGGTGTTTCCCAGTAGATGCTCGTGGTCCAGTCCCACTCCGGTGATGACCTTCACTCCGGGATTGAAGCAGTTGACGGCGGCGCGCTGACCGCCGATGTTCGCCTCAAGGATGGCCAAGTCCACTCCGGCGATGGCGAAATGAACCGCCGCCGCGGCCGCGTGCAGCGCTCCCGCATTGACCGCAAGGCCCGTACGCCTCAGGGCGTCGTCGACCTTTTCGAAGGCGCGACGACATTCGGCCGGCGAAACGGGCACCCCGTTGACGCGGATGCGCTCGGTGACGTGCTGCAGGTGCGGGCTGGGCATACTGCCTGCCCGCAGCCCGGCCGCAGCCAACGACGATACGGCGAACGCGCAGGTCGACCCCTTCCCGTTGGTGCCGACGACGGTCATGCCCCGCAGGTCACGCCCCGGGTCGCCGAGAACTTCGAGAAGCCGGGGCATCATTCCGGCACCCGCCCCGTTGAACTGGTACCGCCCGATGATCTCCTGACAGGCCAGGGCTTCCATCGAGGTCAACCGTGCCACCTCACAACCGGATCGGTGTACCGAGAATTTCGCAGGGCGATGTCACCCGGCGTTCAGATTCAGCCGGTCCCGGGCCAGAGCCACCGCTTCCCAGGTGTCGCAGTCGAAAGAAACTCCGCCGACATCAGGGATATGTTGCAGGGCAAGAGCGTTGGTCAGCAGACGGATCGGCAGGCCCGTCAACGCCCCGTGCCGGGCCAGGGTCAGCTTGAGCCCCTGCCGCACCGCCTCGGTCCGGTATGCGGCGAACAGTGGATTGTCCCGGCCTTGTGTCTCCAGCATGACCGCGCCCTCGACGCCGGAACCGGCCGTCTGAAGCAGCAGTTCCGTGACCAGCTCCTGTCGTACGAAGGGGAGATCCGCCGCAAGGACCACCACGAAGGGAGCCCGTACCCATCGCACTCCCTCAGCCAGCGCCGCGAGCGGCCCGGCGTGCACCGGCTGTTCCCGTACATGGAGTACCGGACGGACGGTGGCCCGGCGAGGGCCCACCACAATCGTCCTCCCCGCCCCGGCACATGCCTGAATCGCCCGGTCGAGCAACGACACACCGCCGACGGACACCATCGGCTTGTCCGCTCCGCCCAAGCGCCGGGCCTTCCCTCCCGCCAGCACCACCGCGTCGTAGCACTCGCACACTTCGCCTGCGGCCCCTTCATCGGCGCTGTTGCCGGAAGAGTTCCTTGTCGACCGGCCGTCAAAACGCATATCCACCCGTTCCACCCCGCCTCTGAGTAATCCGGATTCCCGGCGGACCTTGCGCGGCCCATGCGCGGACCACCGGTAACGCTCTGAGGCGTGAGCCCCCTCTCCGCCTGCTCATTCCACACTGCCCGTTCGGCGGGCCTTACAACACGTTCCGGGACGCCCTGCGTTGCGGCACGGTCCGTCCCGTGCGGTCCCCGGCAGCGGACATGGGCCGACGGTGAAACGCGAGGCCGGTCATGGCGGCAGAGAACGGTAAGGACTCCCCCACTGCCGTTCGGCTGCCCGTCCATCGACGCCCGGCCGAACGGCAAGCAGGTCACCACCGCGCTTCACGACGTTGAGCCTGCGGCGCAGGTCAGCGGGTGCTGGCCCGGCGAGCTGGGAGGTGTGGGACAGCTCCGAGGCAGTCACGGCCGCGGGGCAAGGCGCTCCGGCCGCCTGTCGGCTCGGGGATGTACGTGCAGATCGTGTCCCGGCTGGCGCCGAGGAGCTTGGCGGCGGTGTTCTCAGGGCGGGTGTGCAGGTCGCGCGCGTGGCAGATCTGTTCGTCGGTTGTTTCCGGTGCTGCTCAGCGTGTTGGAGGTTCCACTGGCGCTCGAACCGTCCTGAAGGAGCCGTTGATTTCTCACGGGATCCGTGGAATCCATGGAAGGCGGGCGATCCGGAGGAGGAACCGATGAGTGGTCACCGCCCCGTGACGTACGAGCTGGACGAGAGTTATTCGCTGTTCCTCATGGACGGCGGGAAGCATCCGTCCGCCATGGACACCGACGACTTGAAGATCGCTGACAGCGACGCCTTCGGCTTCATGAACCTGATGGGGTCGGCGGACCCCGTCCCGGACGACCTTCCCTGAGCCGGCGCCTCCATGACCATGACGGCCGCGGTCGCGTGGCTCGCGCCGGCCGAACTGGCCCCGGCGATCGCGCTGGCCGCCCTGGGCCGCCTGGAACGGGCCAGCCGTCTCCGGGCCGCCAGGCGGTACCGGCCGGCCCGGCGTGGCCATCGTGAGCCGGTGGCCGTGGTGTGCCCTGTCTACCGGGAGGACCCGGCCCTCTTCGGCCGGGCCCTGCGCTCATGGCTCCGCAACGACGTGACGGAAGTCGTCTGCGTGATCCATGAAAACGACACCGTGTGTGCCGAGGTGGCCCGGGCGCATGGCGTACGAGTGATCATCACGGCGGACCGGGACAAGCGCCGGGCGCTGCGAACCGGCTGGCAGGCGGTCACGGCGGGCCTGGTCGCTCTCACGGACTCGGACACGGTCTGGGCCCGCGATCTCGTGGCCACGGTCAGCGCGCCGTTCGTGGATCCGACGGTCGGCGGGGTGGCGACCCAGTCGTTCGTCCTGGAACCGGCCACGTTCTGGGAGGAGATCCGCCGCGGCCGAGGACCGATCGTGGTGATGGCCGCCCAGACCGTCCGGGGACAGGCCTTGGGCTGCCTCCCCGGCCGTACCGCGGTCTACCGGCGAGCCCTGCTCGAACAGGTCGGCCCCGACCTGGTCCAGCAGTCCTTCCTGGGAGTGCGCTGCGGTCCCGGTGACGACACGAGGCTTTCCGCACTGGCCCTTCGGGCGGGCTACCGGACGGTCCTGCAGGCCAACGCGCACGTATGGTCCCGCTTCCCGGACACCTTCACCGGCCTCGTCCGCCAGAGACTGCGACACCAGCGCAACAGCTGGCGGGAACACCTGAGCGCACTGGCCGGCGGATGGATCTGGCACCACCCCTACCTCGCACGGTGCGTCACCGTCTCGGTGATCCTGCGCCTGGGATTCATCCTCAGCACGGCGTACTACCTCTGGCTGGCCGCCTCCGGCCACCTCCTCGCGCCGACCATGGTGGTGACCTACTGGTGCGGCCGACGTCTCCTGCGCACCAGCCGCCTACTGCACCGCACCGGCCGACGGCGGGTCCTCGCCTTCAAACTCCTTGCCACCGACGTCCTCTCCCATGCCCTCGACATCTTCGGGCTCCTCACCATCCGCCGCCAGGGCTGGCTCACCCGCGGCAGCGACAGGATGACGTCAGGGACAACATCTTGACTGTGCCACATCTGCGGGGGCCCTGACCCCGCGGGCCTTGACCCCGCCTCCTCGTGAAGCCCACGCCCCCTCGGTGTTCCATCGGTGTTCCATTGGTCTGGACATGGCGGCCGGGTCGCCGTCGATCCGGCGTGCTTCACACTGGCCAGCGGGGGACGCCGGATTGGATGCCACAGCACCGGGGCGCGCTCGTCAGGCATCAGCGGACCGACGAGCAGCCTTGAGACCCATCATCTTCACGCCCTCCACGCCCTTTTGAAGGAACGTTCCGCCACCCGGGCGGCACGGCGCCTGGGGCGTACCCAGCCGACGCTCTCCTCGGCCCTGGCTCGATTACGCCGACACCTCGGGGGCGAGCTGCTCACCAGGGTCGGGAATCACTATGAACTCAACACCTTCGCCGAGCAGTTGTTGCCGCGGGTGAATGCCGCCGTGGCGGCATTCACCCGAGCGTTCGGCGCGGATCCGGAGTTCCTCGGCCGCAAGGTCGATTACTACCGGACGGTCGACGGAGTGATGTTGCCGCACGGGTATATCGGCCTGCCGCGCTCCTTCGATCCCTGCCGGGACCGGTGGGTCTGCGTGATCGATGCCGCCAACTCCCGGGGCGGGGACCGGCTGACCATGGACCATCTGCGGGAACTTCCCTGGGCGACCACGTTCCAGGAGCCATTGGACCGGTCGCCAGCCTGGCGGCAGATGGAACTGCTCGGCGTCCGTCCCCGGGTCACCGCGACGGCCGACTCCTTTCTCACCATGACCTTTCTGATACGCCGGACAGACGGCATCGCGCTGATGCAAGAGCAGCTGGCCCGGCCGCTGGGCTGCGCGCTCGGCGTCCGCGTCATGGACTGTCCATTCGACGTAGTCCCGCTCGTCGAGGGGTTCTGGTGGCACCCGGTCCACGACGCTGATCCCGGCCACGCCTGGCTGCGCGACGCCTTGTCCCGGGCGTCGGCTGACTACATCACCATGGTCAAGGTTCTCCAGCAGCTGGTCCGTAACGTGGGCGGGACAGTCGCCTGACAGACCAAGGAACCGGGCGAGGTGCCCGAGCTCTGGTGAGGTTGAGGTGCATCTGTGCTGTCCTCATCCTGTGGCGCTCATGCAGTCCTCGAGCTGCGCAACAAGTTCTGGCAACGGTCGGGGGATTGTGCCGTAGTCGTCGTAGGTGTCGGTTTCCAGGGTTTGGACGGCTTCGCAGAGGAGTGTGGCGAGCATCCACCTCTGGTCTTGTTCGGTGCTGGGTCTGCTGCAGGTCTCGTACTGCGGCACCGGCACGCGTAAGAACCAAGCCCGCACCTCGGCTTCGTCATGGGCACAACGCACCGACGGCAGCGCGGCGGCGAAGGAACGCAGCCACACATCGGCGGCGTCGAGTTGTCGGCACTGCCTGCACGCCGAAGGACAACGGCATCACTGTTCATAGCGCGAGACCTCCACAACCTGCCTGGATTTGCTGACGTCTTACAGGTCTCCGCCGCTCAGGCGCCAGGTTTTATTTCCCGAGTCGTCCGAGCTGGTGGACGATCCAGCCCACCGCTCGCCACGGCTCGGGGTCGAGGGCCGTGCGGCAGTCGACAAGCAGGGGGACGGCGGGGCGACCCACGAGGACTTCTGGGCCAGTGCTGTGACCGGGATGGTCCACTGTGATCGGAAGGTGGCTCGCGGGACGAGCGCACGCGCAACGGCTGGTATTACTGGGGCATGCAGGAAGAGACGGCACGCTCCGCGATCGACACGTTCATCTCCGCGTTTAACGCCTCGGAGGACAGCTATGTGACTGCCCTGCTCTCCCAGGCTCTGACCTCAGACGTGGTCTTCTGGGGGCCGTTGGGTCGCAGCGAAGGAATCGCGGCGGTCGAGCGGTTCGTGCTGGACATCCGGCGCCACCCGGCGGGGACCGGCACGATGGTGCGCTGTTCAGCGGTGGACATGCCTGACGAGTGGGCCCGGTACCAGTGGGTCTTCACCACGCCGGATGGAGGCCCCCGCCTGGCGGGAACGGACGTCGTCCATCTGCGGCGGAGCCTCATCGACCAGGTCATCGTCTTTGCGGGGGAGATCAAGCCGTCCGCCTCCTGAGTCGTCGTTCTGTCGCTGTCCTTCTCGTGAACTTGTCCCTTTCGGCAGGGGGCGCCGTCGGGTCGGGCGGCGCGGATCGACTTCAGCGCGGCCAGGGTGTTGGCAGTGCCCTTGCGGCGGCGGTTGACACCCCACAGGCGGTCGTCGCCCACGGAGTAGCAGCCGTGGAAGTAGGTGACGCCGTGGGTGCGGCGGTAGGTCGCCGGCAGCCGGTCTGGCTTGTCCTGCTTCGCCCAGCAGGAGCCTGCGGTGGGCCGGATCCCCAACGGCCCGAACTCGTCGAAGGCGAAGACCCGGTCCGGGAAGCGGTCCAGAACCTGCTCGATCCGGTCGAGCTTGGCGTCGCGATGAGGGTCGGGGGATTCCTTCCATGTCTTGGTGCGCTGGAAGGTGATGCCGCGGCGCCGGAGCAGGCACCGTAAGGCTTCACGGCCGATGCGGATGACACGTCCGTGCACTTCCCGCCGGTAGGCGGCGAGTTTGCGGATCGACCAGCGGGTGAAGGGCTGGCCGAGCCTGGTGGGGCGGGTAGTGGCCGTCCGGATGACGAAGTCCTCGTCGTCAGGGGTGAGCAGGCGGGGACGGCCTCCCGCCCACTGAGGGTCCAGGCAGGCCAGGCCGATCTCGTTGAAGCGGTGGATCACGTCGGGCACGGTGTCTCATCGGCCTGGACCAGCTGGGCGATAACCGGCACCCGGTTTCCGCCCGCCGAAACGAGCAGCATCATCGCCCGCCGGTAACGCACCGAACTCGTGCTGCCCCGGCGCACGATCTGCTTCAGCTTCTGCCTCTCCTTGTCGGTCAATCTGCGTACGCGGACAGGCTCAGCCACCGCGCCTCCAGCGGTCGAATGGACGTCCCGCACATCCAACCGTCACGACCACCGACCCGGCGAACCTGCACGGTCACAGCACCAGTACGTGCCGGCCGGGGAACCCGGCCCGGCGGGGTCGCCCGGGGGGGGTGCTGCTCCGCCCCGGGCGGCCGATGGCTACGGAAGCGTGACCGCGTCTCCCGGGGTGATCGTGTCGGGGTCCTCGATCTGCGGGTTCGCCGCCGTCAGTTCGGACAGCGGGACGTCGTTCGCCGCCGCGATGGATGAGAGCGTGTCGCCCTCCCGCACCGTGACGGTGCGGGTCCGGCCGTACTCCGCCGTCAGCCGCGCCAGCTGCTTGGGGCCCGGGATGCCGTCCGCGTCGGCGCCCGTGTCGCCGATCTTCTTCTGGTACCGGCGCATCGACTCGGTGTCGGCTTCCGTCCATTCGGGGCCGGGGCCCTCCTCGTAGGCGCTGCAGTCGGCCCGCACCAGCATCTCTCCCAGGCGGGTGATGTGCTCGCCACCGCTCCCGGGGCCGTAGGCCAGACCGTCGATCACGACCTGGCGTGAGGAGTCACCGTCCTCCGGCGTCCCTGCGTCCCGGTCCTCCTGCCGGTCGGCGGGCCGGGAGGAGGCGTCGCCGCCGGCCGGGATGTCGGACTCGTCGGCCTGCTCGCCGAAGTGGACGACACCGGGGCGCCCCCGCCAGTCGGGGTCGGCCACGACGACGCCCTCCGGGAAGTCCGGGATGCCGTACCCGTGGACGTAGGAGGACTTGCGCGGCCGGGTCTTGAGGTAGACGCCGTCGCCCTCGGCCGAGCCCGAGTCGTTGGTGTTGCCCTCGATGGTGGTGATCTCGTCGTCCGTGTACCCGATGCAGATGCCCGTGTGCGAGCCGCCGCCGGGGCCGAAGAAGACCACGCTGCCGACGGCCGGGTAGGCGCTCCAGCGGCCGCGGTCCTGGAACCACTCCACGCCCGCCGGGCACCACGCGTAGCGCGGCACGATGTCGCCGTTCCCGCTGCGGTCCGCGGCCCAGCTCACGAACATGCCGCACCACGCCTCCTCGTTCATGCCGTACCAGCGGCCGAACTTGTTGTCGTTGTCCCAGTGCCCGTCGGAAAAGCCCTCCTGGTATCCGATCTCCTCCCGGGCGACGCTGATGAATTCCCTGGCTCCGGACATGGTTTACCCCTCCTGAATAGTGAGCATGAACATTCCCGTGGCGACGGTGACCGCAATGGAATGAGAGCTCGCGCGATGATGCGCAGCGGGCACGGCATGGGCGTGCACCGCCTCCGACGTGGGACGCGAGCTGTCGTTCACCATGCCACATCGAGGCCGGAATTGCCCTGTCGAGCTCCCGTTGAACGCTTTTCCGGGAGGCGTTGACCGGCGCGTTGATCCGCGTTGACCGACATTGAGTTCGCGTTGATCAACCGTGGATCGGGACGCAGCAGCATGGTGGGCGTCGAAAAGGTTCGGCTGCTCCCAGAGCAATTCACACGACGCTGCGCCGAAGAATGCGCAGCGCTCCAGAACGGTTGGCAGAGAGAAATGTCCCCGCAGAACGGCCAGATGTACGTCCTTCGCTCGGCGACCGGTGTGGTCGCCGACGTCGACCACAGCAACACGGCACCGGGTACGAAGATCCAGGGCTGGTCGCCCAACGGCTCCGCGGCGCAGCAGTGGGTCTTCTGGGCCAAGGACAACGGCTCGTGGCTGCTGGAGACGGGGCTGAGCCACGGCACCCACGGCCCCGGCCAGGCCATGGTCCTCGACTACGACTTCACCAACTTCCGGGCCCACCTGTGCAAGGAGCACGGGCAGGCCAACCAGCTGTGGCGGCTCGAGGACGCCGGCGACGGCTACGTGCGCCTCAAGAGCCTGCGCACGGAAGGCGGCGACGCCTACCTGACCGCCGACGGCGGCGGCAGGTTCCTGGGCGTGTGGAGGTCCGACGCCGGCAGCGACGCCCAGCGGTGGCGGCTGGAGGGCGTCAACTCCTCCGGCCAGGGCGGGCAGCCCGGCCGGCAGCCGCAGCCCCAGCCTCAGCCGGGCGGTGGCGGCTCCGCGGTCGAGCAGATGCTGAGCCTGGTCAACCAGGAGCGGGCGAAGGCCGGGCTGCCGGGCCTGGTGCTCGACGGCCGGCTGTGCGCGGCCGCGCAGCGTCAGTCCGACGACATGGCGCGCAACAACTTCCTGGGCCACGACGGCAAGGACGGCAGCACGCCGTGGAAGCGGATCAACGACGCGGGCATCGCGAACGTGCCCATGGCCGAGAACGCGGCCACGGGTTCCGACGTGCGCGGAACCATGGACATGTGGATGCGCAGCGAGGGGCACCGCAACAACATCCTCGGGCGTGACTTCCGGCGCTTCGGGGCGGCCTTCGCCCCCGGCAGCGGCGGCCGTTGGACGCAGACGTTCGCCGGCTGACGACACCCGAGAGGACACCCCCCATGGGCATCACGTGGATCCCCGGTGCCGAGCGCCTGGGCGACGGGGACATCGGCGGCGGAATGGACACCCCCGAGGAGCCGCCCCGCATCGTCTGGCACACCACCGAAATCGGCGCCGGTGACGCGGAGTTCGACTCCACCGCCGACTACCTGATCGAGATCGGCGCCGAGCCGCACGTGCTCTACGACCCCACGACCGACCGCATCGGCCAGTTCGGTCCGCTGGACGAGAGCGCCCGCGCCCTGCGCAACGACGGCGACGACCGCACCAATCGCACCGGCAGGGTCTGCATCCAGGTCGAGGTGCTGGCCCGGGCGAGCGAGCCCTTCACCGATTACTGGCAGCCGGGGCCGAACTTCGCCGCACTGCTCGACGCCGCCCGCTCCTGGGGCGTCCCGGACGCCTGGCCGGCGGGCGAACTCGCCGCCGACGGCTACGCCGACACCAGCCGGGACAGCGGCACTTGGCACTCCGAGGGCGGCCACTACGGGCACGCCAACGTCCCCGGCAACGACCACTGGGACCCGGGTGCCGTCGACCGCTCGGCGATTCTCGCCGCGGGCTCGGGCGACGCTCCGGACGCCGCGGAGGACGAGCCCGGTGCCTCGTCCGGAACCGGGGCCCCCGAGGTCAGTCTGGCGAAGGTCGTGGCCGCCGCCGGGAGCGACCCGGACGCGCCGCAGGGCGCGACCACCCACCGCGACGACGTGCTCGTCGTGGAGCGGGCGCTCCAGGCCGAGGGTCTGCTGTCCGCCGACTGGGTCGACGGCTCCTTCGGCACCAGGACCCAGGACGCCTATGCCCAGTGGCAGAGCCACTGCGGCTACGAGGGCGACGACGCCGACGGCGTCCCGGGCCGTACCAGCCTCGAGAAGCTGGGCGCGGAGCACGGCTTCCGCGTCGCCGGCTGAACCCCTGCCTCTTCCACACTCCTACGAAAGGTGCCACAGCATGTCTGTCGCCCCACAGAACGGCCAGTTGTTCACCCTCCGGTCCGCCAACGGCCTGACCGTCGACGTCAATTCAAGCCAAACGACGGCGGGCAACCGGATCCAGGGCTGGAAGCCCAACGGGTCGCAGGCGCAGCAGTGGGTCTTCTGGGCCAAGGACAACGGCTCGTGGCTGCTGGAGACGGGGCTGACCCACGGCACCCACGGCCCCGGCCAGGCCATGGTCCTCGACTACGACTTCAGCGCCGGGGTCACCCACCTGTTCCCCGAGCACGGTGACGCCAACCAGCGCTGGCTGTTGGAGGACACGGGCAACGGCTGGTACCGGATCAAGACGGTGCGCGGGAACGAGGGCGAGCGCTGCCTGACGGCCGTCGGCGAGGGCATCGCGCTGGCACTGCGGGGCCCGGACGGGGGCGACCCCGGCCAGCGGTGGGAACTGCTGCCCGTCGGCTCCCGGCCGCAGCCGCAGCGGCCGGGCGGTCAGGGCGTGCGGATCACGCTGGACGCCGGGCAGGCCCCCGACCTGGCCGGCTGGCTCGAGGCGCAGAAGCCGGTGCTGGAGACCTGGTTCCCCAAGACGGTCGCGCTGATCGCAGGCGATGCCTACGCGGCGCCCGCCGAGTACCGGATCGTGCTCGACCGGTCCAACACCGGCGTCGCCTATGCCTCCGGCGGCATGGTGAGTGTCAACCCCGACTACGTGCGCCGCAACCCCGGTGACGCGGGCTTCCTCGTCCACGAGCAGGTTCACATCATCCAGCAGAACCGCAGCGTGCCCGGGTACTTCGTGGAGGGCGTGGCCGACTGGGTGCGCAACTACCACTTCGAGAACGGCGGTCTGTCCTTCGTCCGGTCCTCCGACAAGTACACCGACGCCTACAAGACGACGGCGTACTTCCTCGACCACGTGGCCACGCGCTACGACGGCGACATCGTCCGGAAGCTGAACGTGGCCGGACACGACGGCTCGTACGACGGCGACGACCAGTGGTGGCGCGCCCGTACGGGCAGGACCGCTCAGCAGCTGTGGGACGAGATACCCAAGCGCTGAGGCCCGTCGGCGGGACGACTCCCCCGTCCCGCCGGGACACCGCGTCCCCCGGTTCCCCCGGCCGGGGGACGCGGCCTTTGTCCTCGACCGCCGTGCGTCGGAGCCCCCGTCAGAGCTCTTGGAGGTGCCGCGCGATGTCGTCCGCGTCCGGCAGGCCGAGCTCGCGGAAGACGCTCTCGGCACGGCGGTATTGCTCCCGGGCCTCGTCGGCGTCGCCCTGTACCCGGTGGGCGTGGCCCAGCTGGGCGAGGGCGCGGGCGAGGATGCCCGCGTCGCCGCGTGCCTCGGCGATGTCCCGTGCCCGCGCGGCGTGTTCGGCGGCCTCCACGGGCCGTCCCGAGAAGTTGTGGGCCTCGGCGATCGCGCCGAGCAGGAGGCCCTCGCGGTAGCGGGAGCCCGTCTCGCGCCACAGGCGCAGGCTCTCGTGCAGGCTGTCGAAGGTCTCGGACGTCCGCCCGGTCCACAGGCAGACCTGGGCGAGGTTGTGCAGCGCGTTGGCCTGGCCCGCGACGTCCCCGGTCGCCCGGGTGACGGCGACGGCCTCGCGGCAGTGCGCCAGACCGTCCTCGGCCCGGCCGGTGGCCAGCAGGGCCAGGCCGAGGAAGCCGAGTGCGTACGCCTCGATGCCGCGGCTGGTCAGGGTCCTGCAGTGGGTCAGTGTCTCGGTCAACATGGCGTGCGCGGCGGTGAAGTCGCGCAGGGCCAGCGCGCCTCCGCCCCGTGCCATCAGGACGTGGGCGAGCAGTGTCCGGTCCCCGGCCGCCCGGCACAGCTCGATGGCCCGGTCCAGGTCGGGGGCGCCGAGCCGCATGGCGAAGCGCTGCTGCACGGAGCCGCCCAGCATGTACAGGGCGCGTGCTTCCGCGGTGCGGTGGCCGGCGGCGCGCGCGGCCTCGGCCAGGGTCCGGGCGGCGCGCTCGAGTCCGTAGGGCTGCGCGCCCAGGCGTCCGAGCGGGTCCACGGCCAGCAGCAGATCCGAGCAGACGGTCAGCGACAGGGAGGCGTCGTCCGCGGCCTGCTCGATGAGTCCCAGGAGCGACGTCTGTTCGTCGACCAGCCAGGTGGCGGCTTCCTGCGGGCCGGTGAAGTCCAGGCCCGCGGAGCGCAGCGGGGCCACGTGCCCGGGGAAGACGTCGTCGGACAGCGACGCACGATGGGCTTCAAGGGCGGTGGCGAGGCAGAACTCCAGCAGGCGGGTGAGTGCGGCGGTCCGCTCGTGGTCCGGCACTTCGGCGACCGCGGTCTGCCGGGCGAAGAGCCGGAGCAGGTCGTGGTAGCGGTAGCGGCCGGGGGCGACCGACTCCAGCAGGCTCAGGTCGACCAGCGACTCGCACAGCTCCTCCGCCTCCCGCTCCGGCCGGGCGAGCAGCGCCGCGGCGGCGGGCACGCTCAGTTCGGGCACCTCGGGCAGGGCCAGCAGCCGGAAGGCGCGAACACGCTCGGTGTCCAGCAGTTCCATGCCGAGCCGGAAGGTCGTCTCCACGGCGGCGTCCTCCGCCCGGAACGCGCCGAGGCGGCGCCGCTCGTCCGCCAGCAGCGCGGCGGTCTCTGCGAGCGTGTGGTCCGGCCGGGCGAGCAGCCGGGAGGCCACGATGCGGAGGGCGAGCGGCAAATGGCCGCAGGCGTCGAGCACTTCGGCGGCGGCCTCCGGCTCGGCGGACACACGCTGTACGCCGACGATCCGGGTCAGCAGCTCCAAGGCCTCCGCCTGCGCCATGGGCCGCAGGTCCACCAGGGTGGCCCCGGTCAGGCCGGCGAGCCGGGAGCGGCTGGTGAGCAGCACCGCACTGCCGGGGGCGCCGGGCAGCAGGTCGCGCACCTGGGTCAGGTCGCGTGCGTTGTCCAGCAGCACGAGCACCTGCCGGGTGGCGAGCAGGGAGCGGTAGAGAGCGGCCCGTTCCCCGGGCAGTACCGGGAGGTGGCCGGCGCGGACGCCGAGGACACGCAGGAAGCGGCCCAGCACCTCCATGGGCTCCGCGGGCCGGGGGTCGGTTCCCCTCAGGTCCGCGTAGAGCTGCCCGTCCGGGAAGCGGTGGCGCATCCGGTGGGCCACGTGGACGGCGAGGGCGGTCTTGCCGATGCCGCCCATCCCGCTGATGGCGCTGAGGGCGACGATCCGGCCGCTCTCCAGCGCGGTGCACAGCCGGTCGGCCTCGTCGTTCCGGCCGGTGAAGTCGGTGGTGTCCTGGGGTAGTCGGGCGGGTCCGCCGGACTGGGCGGCCGGGGCCCGGAGCCCGGTCGCGTCGCCCTCCTGTCGCCCGGGGTCGGCGGTGAGGATCCTCTGCTGGAGCCGGTCCAGGCCGGGACCGGGGCGGGTGCCCAGCTCCTCGGCGAGCGTGCGGCGGACGTGCGCGTGGACGTCGAGTGCGTCCGCCTGCCGTCCGGCGTGGTGCAGCGCTGTCATCAGCAGCTCGTGGATCCGCTCGCGCCAGGGGTGTTCGGCGGCCAGCGCGCGCAGCGGACCGAGCGCGTTGTCGTGGCCGCCCAGCGCGATCTCGGCCTCCCAGCGGGCCTCGACGGCCGACAGGTGCAGCTCCTCCAGCCGGGTGCGCTGGGCCTCGGCGTACGGGCCGGGCACGCCGGCGAGCGGCTTGCCGCGCCACAGGTCCAGCGCGGAGACGAGCAGTGACCGTGCCTGTTCGGGCCGGCCGGTGTCCCTGGCCCGCCCTGCCTCGGCTGTACGGAGTTCGAAGACCGTCAGATCGATGTCCTCCGGGGCGACGCTCAGGGTGTAGCCGTCGCCCGTCGTCAGCAGCGTGCGCGCGGTGGCGCGGGGTGCCCGGCCGGGTTCCAGCAGCCGGCGCAGGGTGAAGACGTGGGTGCGCAACGACCCCAGCACGCCGGGCGGGGCCTCGTCGCCCCAGACCGCGGCGATCAGTTCCCGGGTGGACACGGGGGTGCGTGCCCGCAGCAGCAGGACCGTGAGCACTGCTTGCAGTTGGGGCGTGCCGACGGGCACCTCGGCCGATCCGTCGTGCACGCGGAGGGGGCCGAGAACGGTGAACCGGCAGGCGGCGGTTCGCCCGGATTCGCTGTCGGAGGAGTGGCCGGGAGAGGCGGCAGAGGGCATGGGATGTCTCCGAATGACGTGAGGACCATGGGGGGTGAGGAGCGCTTGGCGTGAGGACCTGTTGGCGAGAGGTCACGGGAGGGCGGATTGCCGTGACTCCGGTTCCGCAGCGGCGAGTTCGGTACGTGAGGAGAGCAGGCGGCTCTCGTCAGGGGACCGGTGCCGGTTCGAACCCGCCGCGGTGGGCGGGCTCGTCGCCGAGCAGGGCGAGGAGGTCGCCGGCCTCCGGCATGCCCAGGCGGGCGCAGAGTGCGTACGCGGTGCGCCGGTGCGCTCGGGCGCCGTCGTGGTCCCCGAGCAGGCCGAGGGCGGAGCCGAGCACGGCCAGCGCGTGGGCGCGGCCCCAGTCGTTCCTGACCTCTTCGAGCGTCGCGGCCGCGGTCCGGGCCAGCTGCGCGGCCTCCTCGGCGTGGCCGGTGGCGAGCCGGTTCTCCGCGAGCCGGAAGGTGGTGAGCCCTTCCCACAGACGGTTGCGGTGGTCGCCGAAGAGGGCCGACGCCTCGGTGAGGCGTGCGGCGGACTCGGCGTTCCGCCCGGCGGCGCCGAGGACGACGCCCAGTTCGTACAGGGCGAACCCCACCCGGCGGCCGTCGCTCAGCCCCTGATGGACCGCCAGGGCCTCCTCGGCGTCCGCAACCGCCGGGGCCGTCTCGCCCGCCGACTGGCGCACCCTGCAACGCGCGCCGAGGACGTTCGCCTCGCCGAACCGGTCGGCGTGCGCCCGGAAGACCGCCGACGCCTCGGTGAGGAGGGCGCGGGCCTCGTCGTGGCGGCGCAAATGGTACGAGCAGCGCGCCAGCAGCACCAGGGCGTCGGCCATGACGAGCGCGTCGCCGACCGCGCGGCTCGCCGCCACCGCCTGGCGGCAGACCTCGGCCAGTTCGCGGAGGCGGGCCGCGTAGTAGTAGCCGTGGCCGAGGGCCAGGTAGGCGCGGCCCGCGCTGCGCCGGTCGCCCAGGCGGAGCGCCGCGGAGATCACCGCGTGGGCCGCCTGCTCGAACTCCGGCCCGGGGCCCCCGCGTTCCAGCAGCTCTTCCATCATGAGCAGCAGGTCGGCCGCCGGGGCGACGGCGCGGGCGGGCGCCTCGGCCGCTTGGCGCACCGCCGCGAACAGGCACGGTGCCTCCTCGGCCAGCCAGACCCCGGCGTCCTCGGCCGTGGCGAACGACAGCCCGGGGACCGTCGCGGTCACTCCCAGGCGTTCGGCTCTGCCGAGGGCGCCCGGGTGCGCGGCCCGCACCGTGGACACCAGGAACTCCAGCAGGCGGCTCAGGCCGGCGGCCCGTCCCTCCGGGGACTCCTCGGCGCTCGCGCGTCCACGCGCGTAGAGGCGCAGCAGGTCGTGGTACCGGTAGCGGCCGGGGAAAGGGGACTCCAGCAGGCTGACGTCGACCAGCGACTCGCACAGTGCCTCGGCCTCCGGCTCCGGCAGGCCGAGGACAGCGGCCGCGGCGGCGGACGAGACGTGCGGGCCGTCGGGCAGGGCGAGCAGCCGGAAGGCCCGTTGCTGGGCCGGCCGGAGCTGGGCGTGGCCGAGTGCGAAGGCGGCCTCGACCGTCAGGTCGGCGACGCGCAGTTCCGCCAGGCGGTGCTGCTCGTCGGCGAGCCGGCTGTGCAGCGCGCCGAGCGGCCACGCGGGGCGCGTGGCCAGCCGGGCCGCCACGATCCGTACGGCCAGCGGCAGATGACCGCAGGCCGACACCAGTCGGGCGGCGTCGTCCGCCTCGGCCTCGACGCGGGCCCGTCCCATGACCTTGCCCAGAAGCTCGAGTGCCTCGCCCGGGGTCATGACGTCGAGGTCGACCAAGCGCGCGGACGCCGGGCCCGCGGGTTTGGCGCGGCTGGTGACCAGGACGGCGCACGAGGGCGGGCCGGGCAGGAAGGGCCGCACCTGCTCGGGGCCGTGGGCATTGTCGAGGAGGATGAGCACGCGGCGCCCGTCCAGCCGGGTACGGAAGAGCGCGGAGCGTTCCGCCAGGCCTTCGGGTATCGCGGCGTCGTCCACGCCCAGCGCCCGCAGGAACGAGCCCAGCACGGTGGCCGGGTCGGCCGGGTGGCCGCCGACGCCCTGGAGGTCCGTGTAGAGCTGTCCGTGCGGGAAGGACTCCCGTACCCGGTGCGCGACGTGCACGGCGAGGGCGCTCTTGCCCACCCCGCCGGCTCCGGAGAGCGCCACCGTGGGGGCGGCCCCGGGACGGTCGGGCGTCAGCAGCGCGCACAGGTCCGCCACGAGCGTGGCGCGGCCGGTGAAGTCGGCGAGGTCGCCGGGGAGTTGGGCGGGCAGCGGCGGCGCGGACGGGTCCGGGAGCCCGGTGGCGTCCGGAGCCGTGAGCCGATCCCGTGCCTCGGCGAGGTCGCGGCCGGGTTCGAGCCCGAGCTCCTCGCCCAGCAGCACGCGGGCCTCGTCGTAGACGGCGAGCGCTTCGGCGGACCGGCCGTCACGCTGCAACGCCCGCATCTGGAGAGCGCGCAGCCGTTCGCGCAGGGGGTGACGCGCGGCCAGGTCGGCGAGCTCCGCGAGGACCGACTGCGCGCCGTCCAGCTCCAGGTCGAGCTCCAGACGGGCTTCGAGGGCCGTCAGACGCTGGTCGGCAAGCCGGGCCCGGTGCGCGTCCATGGCCGCGCCGGGGACGCCCCGCAGGGGGTCGTCCTGCCAGGGCTCCAGCGCGAGGCGCAGCCGGGCGCGGGCCTCTTCGAGCCGTCCGGCCGCCCGCGCCCGGCCCGCCGACGCGACGTGGTCCTCGAACCGGGCGAGGTCCACGGCCTCGCGCGGCACGTGCAGCGCGTAGCCGTCGGGGACGGAGACCAGGACCCGGGGGGACTCGCCCGCGGCCCGCTCCGGCTCCAGCAGCTTGCGCAGCCGCGAGGCGTACGTCCGCAGGGCCCCCACGGCGCGGAGTGGCGGATTCCCGCCCCACAGAGCCTCCACGACGTCGGCCACCGAGGCGGCCCGCTCCCGACGCAGCAGCAACACCACGAGGAATGCCTGCTGCTGCGGGGAGCCGAGTTCCAGCTCCCTGTCGCCGCGCCACGCGCGCGGTCGGCCGAGCAGCGTGAACCGCAGCCCGGTGTCCCCGGTGACCATCTTCCGCCCCACCCCATTGACGCCTTCAGGCGCGCATGCCGTACGACGGGCCGACCCCGTCTTTCCGCCGGGCGCTCGGCACGTCGTCCCCCGGCGTGCGCTGGCCTAAATATTACCTGTGGACAACCCATCCTTTAACGTCACCGGGTTGTCGTCGGGACGTGACTCCCGTGCAGGCGGGCGCCACGCCCGGCGGACCGCCACCGACACCATCGCCCCGTGCCGCGTCCCGCCCTCCACGTGCGCGCTCTCCGAGAAGAGCGGGAACCGGGCGGCGTCCATACGCATTTCGGCCATGTCCCGGTGCACCTCCTTCGGTGACGGTCAGTGGTGTCGTCCGCCGATCCGGCGTCACCCCTGCGCCAGTGTCTCGGCAACGAACGGTGCCGAGCGCGCGGCGATCCGGGTCGAGCCCGAGTGGACGTGCGCCCCCCTGGCCGGGTCCGGAACAGCGCTGTCCGGCCGTGGTCACGGCCCATCCCCGGCCCGACTCAGGCGCGCTCGCGGTGGTGGGCGGCGAGGAGGAAGAGCCAGATCTCGCTGACGGTCGGGAAGCAGGCGATCGCGTGCCGCAGCCGTTTGAGCGGGATCTCACCGGCGACCGCGACGGTGGCCGAGTGCAACAGTTCGCTGACTCCGGGCCCGACGAAGGTCACCCCGAGCAGGACTTCCCGGTCGAGGTCGACCACCATGCGTGCGTGGCCACGGTAGTTGTCGGCGTGGAGCTTGGCGCCCTGGACGGCGTCGAAGTCGAGGTCGACGGTGTGGATGCGGTGGCCGGCCTGGGCCGCCTGCTCGGCGGTCAGGCCCACGGCGGCCGCTTCGGGGTCGGTGAAGAAGACCTGGGGAACGGCGTGTTGGTCGGCGGTGGTGGCGTGGTCGCCCCACGGACCGTCGTCCAGGGGACGGCCTGCGGCACGGGCACCGATGGCGTCGCCGGCGGTCCGGGCCTGGTACTTGCCCTGGTGGGTGAGCAGGGCCCGGTGGTTGACGTCGCCGACGGCGTACAGCCAGGCGCCGTCGACTCCGTTGACCAGGCAGGTGGTGTCCACGTCCAGCCACGTGCCGGGGGTGAGGCCGACCGTGTCCAGGCCGATGTCGTCGGTGCCGGGGATGCGGCCGGTGGCGAACATGACCTCGTCGGCCCGGAGTTCACTGCCGTCGTCGAGGGTGAGGGTGACGGGCCCGGCGGGGTCCGGGCGGCGCACGGCGGTGACCTGGGTGCCGATCCGCACGTCCGCACCCGCCTCGGTGAGGCTGCGCGCGACGAGTTCGCCGGCGAAGGGTTCCATGCGCGGGATCAGGCGGCGGCGGGCGAGCAGGGTGACCTGGGAGCCCAGGCCCTGCCAGAGGGTGGCCATCTCGATGGCCACCCCGCCACCGCCGACGATGGCAAGACGGGCGGGCACGGTGCCGGAGTCGGTGCCGTGCCGGTTCGTCCAGGGCCGGGCGTCCTCGATGCCCGGGATGTCGGGCAGCAGGGGGAGGCTGCCGGTGGCGATCGCCACCGCGTGCCGGGCGGTGAGGGTGCGGTGTGTGCCGTCGTCCGTGGTGACGGTGACACGGCGGGGGCCGTCGATGCGGCCGTGGCCGCGGTACAGGTCGGCGCCGATGGACTTGACCCATTCGACCTGTCCGGTGTCGTCCCAGTCGGAGACGAAGTAGTTGCGGCGGGCGAAGACCCGGTCGGCGTCGGGCCTGCCGGTGACGGCCTGCCGGGCTCCGTCCACCCGGCGTGCGTCGGCGACCGCGACAACCGGCCGCAGCAGGGCCTTGCTGGGGACACAGGCCCAGTAGGAGCACTCGCCGCCGACCAGCTCACGCTCCACGACGGCCACGGTGAGACCGGCGGTGCGGGCACGGTCGGCGACGTTCTGGCCGACCGGGCCGGCGCCCAGCACGATGACGTCGTAGGTGCTGCTCTCCAGGTTCTCGCGTGCTGCGCTCATGTGCTCCCTCACGTCCGATCGGGGTCGACGGGGCCGCATGCCCGTCACATGTAACCGCGCAGGTGCGCGCGCCGTCATGCGTTGGCCGTAGGAGTCGCCATGATCGGCCTTTTCCGGCCCTTATGGCCGCACGCACGCCGTGACCGGTCTCGGACCATCCGCCTTTTGATCCGACCGGATGCGTGGCCTTGGTGGCCGGAGCGACCGGCGGAGTCGGCGCCGCCACCGCGGCGCTGCCGGGCCGGCGGGGACGCGCACGTACTGCGATGCGGTCCAGGCAGTAGCGGGCCGGCATCCACGACTTGCCTCGGCACTTGCCACCACCACTGCTGCCACATTGTGCTCACCCGGCCACTTACCCGTCAGCCGTATGAACAACCCTGCGAGTCAACGCGCCCAGCACAGCGGCGAAGTGCGAATCCGAGGCCGTCTGCGCCACCTTGAATGCGTCCGCTGCCGTGTCCACGTCGCGCAGCGGCGGCAGGTCGCGCACCCGCAGGCCCGCCGCAGTCAGGCGGCGACGCTGGGCAGCCCCGGTATCGGGTGTGGACATCGGGACGCCGCGCAGCAACTCCGGTTCGGGCTCGGCGAGTCCGAGCGCCCAGAACCCGCCGTCCACCGCCGGGCCGAACCAGGCGTCGCATTCCCGCCAGGCATCACGTTCCAGCGCGGGGGCGAGCAACTCCGGGGTCAGCTGCGGGGTGTCCATGCCGACCAGCAGCGCGGGGCCGTCCGCGAGGGCGGCGAAGGCGGCAGCCAGGCGTTCGTCCAGCCCGCCGGTCGCTTGTGGGATCACCTCGATGCCGGGCGGCAGCCAGGGTCCGGGCGCGCCGTCCAGGACGAGCACGCGGCGGCGGGCCGGGCAGCGGCGCACGGCGTCCAGGGTGTCGGCGAGTGCGGCCTCCGCGAGAGCGGCGGCCTCTGCGGGCGTGAACGGCGGCGTGAGCCGGGTCTTGACGCGCCCGGGCCGAGGCTCCTTGGCGATGACGAGCAGTCCGGTCGGCCCCGCCGAACGGGCGCTGCTCATCTGCGGGCTCCTGCGTTCGGTGTCGGTGGCTCTCCCAGTACGGCTCGCATGTCGCGGACTGCGTGCCAGGTGCCGCGCCAGGTGCCCGTGACTTTGGAGCGGCCGGCGCGCGGGTGGTACGGGACGTCGACCTCGTGCACCCGCCACCCGGCGTCCGCAGCGCGGACGACCATTTGCAGCGGGTAGCCCGACCTGCGGTCGGTCAGGTCCAGGCCGAGCAGGGTCTCCCGGCGGGCCACTCGCATCGGGCCGAGGTCGTGCAGGTGCAGGCCGGTGCGGCGGCGGATCAGGCGGGCCAGCCGACGGTTGGCGAGCCGGGCGTGCACCGGCCATGCGCCGGGACCGGTGGGTCTGCGGCGGCCGAGCACGAGATCTGCGCGGCCGTCGAGAACGGGCGCGGCGAGGGACGGCAGCAGTCCCGGGTCGAGGGAGGCGTCGCAGTCGCAGAAACAGACCAGCGGGGCGGTGGCGGCTCGCAGTCCGGCCGCACAGGCGGCGCCGAAGCCGCGGAGCGGTTCGCGGACGACGGACGCGCCGAGCGAGGCGGCGATTGCGGCGGAGTCGTCGGTCGAACCGTTGTCGACGACCACCGCGCGCCAGCCCGGCGGAATCCGCCCCAGCACCCAGGGCAGCGCGGCCGCCTCGTCGAGGCACGGCAGCACCACATCGGCAGGGGACGGCTGAGAGGACGGCTGCTCCGTCACGTCTGTCAGCCTAGGCCGGGAAGCGCCCGGCCGCTTCCCGGAGAGACTGCCGGAGTGCGGGCTGCGGAGCGGGGCCCGGTCTGATGCCGGTGCGGGGCATCGTCGCGTCGCGTCGCGTCGCGGCTGCAATGTCATCCTTCCGTCGGCACGCGGCCGGTCCCGCCGCGCAGCGGCGCAGCCGCGAACTCCCGCATGCCCTCGGCGAATCCCACCCGGGGCAGCCAGCCCAGTTCCTCGCGCAGCCGTGCCGACGAGGCGGTGATGTGGCGGACGTCGCCCAGGCGGTACTCGCCGGTCACCACGGGCTGCGGTCCGCCGCAGGCCGCAGCCAGCGCGGCGGCCATCTCCCCGACGGTGTGCGGGATCCCGCTGCCGACGTTGTAGGCGCGCAGGGACCCGGGCGGGGTGTGACCGTTGCCGGAGGCGGCGCCGATCGCCGTGAGGTTGGCGGCGGCCACGTCCCGTACGTGGACGAAGTCCCGCCGCTGGCCGCCGTCTTCGAAGACCTGCGGTGCCTCGCCCCGTGCGAGTGCCGAGCGGAAGAGCGAGGCCACCCCGGCGTACGGGGTGTCGCGTGGCATGCCGGGGCCGTAGACGTTGTGGTAGCGCAGGGCGATGGCCCGGCCGCCGGTGGCCCGTGCCCACGACGCGGCCAGGTGCTCCTGCGCGATCTTCGTCGCCGCGTAGACATTGCGCGGATCCGGCGGCGCGTCCTCCGACACCAGGCCGGGGGTGAGCGGGGATCGGCAGGACGGGCAGGGCGGTTCGAAGCGTCCCGCGTCGAGGTCCTCGGTACGCCGTGGACCGGGCAGTACGGTGCCGTGACGGACGCAGGTGTAGTGCCCCTCGCCGTAGACCACCATCGAACCGGCGAGCACCAGAGCCCGGACGCCTTTGCGGGCCATCGCTGCGAGCAGGACGGCGGTGCCCAGGTCGTTGCAGGCCACATACGCGGGTGCATCGCCGAAGTCCTTGCCCAGGCCGACCATGGCGGCCTGGTGGCAGACCACGTGCACGCCGCGCAGCGACGTCTCGACCGCCGCGGCTTCCCGCACGTCGCCACGTAGGAACTCCGCACCGGGGGGCAGCGAGAGCGGGGCGGCCCGGCGGCCGTGGGCGGCGGGCAGCAGCGTATCCAGCACGCGCACGCCGAGCCCGGCATCGGTGAGCGTCCGGACGATCCGCGAGCCGATGAATCCGGCCCCTCCTGTGACGAGGACCAGCATGGATCCGAGGCTACGGCCGGATGCAGGCATGTGCGCCGCGAGTTCGCCGTCGGTGCGCACGGCTGCCATCGTGGCAGGTGTGGGAATACGCGCGCTCGGTGCCACGGCACTGCTCGCGGCCCTCGTGGCCGTCGTCGCCGTGACCGTTCGTACCGGTGGCGACCTTGGCCGTCCAGCCGCGCTGTTGTCCTGGTACGCCGCCGCGTGGGTGCTGTTCGCCGGCGCGGCGTGGGCGGTGCGCCGGGTTCCGGTACGCACCGCCATGGCGCTGATCCTGGCCGGCGGGATCGCCCTGTCCGCGGCAGCGCTGTCGGCTCCGCCACGAACCAGTGACGACATGTACCGCTATGCCTGGGACGGGCGCGTGCAGGCCGCGGGAATCTCCCCGTACGCCTATCCCCCGGACGCACCTCGGTTGGGCCGATTGCGTGACCCCTGGCTCTTCCCCACCCGGACCGCCTGTCACGGGTGGGACCTGCACCCCGTCGCGGCGGGATGCACGCTCATCAACCGGCCGTCCGTGCACACGATCTACCCGCCCGTGGCCGAGGGCTGGTTCCTGCTGGTGCACGCCGTCTCCCCGGCAGGAGGGCGCCATAAGCCCCTGCAGCTCGCCGGTGCGGCGCTCGCCACGGCCACGACCGTGGCGCTGTTGCTGATCCAGCGGCGAAGGCTCGGAGATCCACGGCGGGTGGCGCTGTGGGCATGGTGTCCGGCCGTACCGTTCGCCGCGGTCAACGACGCCCACGTGGACACGCTCGGGGTGCTCTTCACCGTGGCCGCGCTCGGCACCGCCTCGGGAGCGTGCCGTGGAGCGCTGCTGGGGGTCGCGACAGCCGTCAAGCTGCTGCCCGTGCTCTCCTTTCCGGGTGCGCTGTCCGGGGTGCTGGCTCCGGGAGACCACTCGCGCGAGCGGCTGCGGGAAGCGGTACGCGCACTGCTCGCGGCTGTCGTTGTCGTTGTGCTCGTCTGTCTCCCCCACCTGTTCGTCTCCGGCTCGGCGATCATCGGCTATCTCCCCGGCTACCTGCGGGAGGAGGGATACGAGCAGGGGGACGGCGGCCGGTTCGCGCTGCTGCGGCTCGTGCTGCCGGATGCGTGGGCCGACCCGGCAGCCGTCGTACTGATCGCGCTCACCGCCCTGTACGTCCTGCGGTGCGGCGATCCGGGGCGCCCTTGGCATGGGGCGCTGCTGGTCACGGGGACTGCACTGCTGCTCGCGTCGCCCCCGTACTACTGGTACGCGCTGCTCGTCGTGGCCCTGGTGGCGATGGGCGGCCGAGCGGAGTGGCTCGCCGTCGTCGCCGCGGGCACCGTGCTGTACGTCGGGAACGCGCTGCGCTGGGATGCCGTCGAGGCCTCGGCGTACGGGCCGGCAGCCGTGGTGGTGTCCGCCGGTGCACTTCTCCGGTCCCGGACAGCACGTCGGCGCAACGTACCGACCTGAACACCGGTCGAGCACTCGGTCGGTGGCGGTCACCCGGATGCCCGCCGGACAGGGTCACTCGGCCAGGTCTGTGCCAGATTGTAGGTGTCTGCCTGCCGGGCTCCGATCATGCCAGGGGGTTCCCAGCTCGTCGAGGGGCGTCCCGAGGATGAAGGAGAGGGCTGATGGGCCGTGGCGAAAAGCCATCGGACTCGGGGGCGTCCAGCGAGTCGGAGGACACGGCGCCGGGCGAGAGGCACGCACAGAGGCTCACCGAGCGCGTTCGGCGCGTCCGAGCCGTTGCGGGCGCCCGCGCCGCCAGGGCCGCCGCTCGTGCCCGAGCCATCGCGCGGCGCATCGGTCAGCTTCCGGCACCCCCAGGACCGTTCCGCCCCGGCTTCTGGCGCAGCCCGATCCGCGGGCCCTGGCTGACGTCCGTCTTCGGACTGGTACTGCTCATCGGCATCCCGCTGCTCTTCGTCACCGGGATGCTCTCCTACGCCGCGTACAACCCGGGGCTCGGCCCGCTCAACGACCAGACTCCGGACAAGGGCCTGCTGGGTTTCTACCTCTTCGACTGGCCCACGCATCCGTACTGGCTGTACCGGCTGACTCAGGGTGTGCACGTGACGCTCGGAGTGGTCCTGGTACCCGTGCTGCTGGCCAAGTTGTGGTCGGTCATCCCCAAACTGTTCGAGTGGCTGCCGGTGCGCACCGTCGCCCACGCCCTGGAGCGCCTGTCCCTGTTGATGCTGGTCGGCGGGGTCATCTTCGAGTTCGTGACCGGCATCCTCAACATCCAGCTCTACTACGTGTTCCCGGGCTCCTTCTACACCCTGCACCTCTACGGCGCCTGGGTGTTCATCGCCGCCTTCGTCGTCCACGTATGCCTCAAGCTCGGCCGGATGACGCGCGCCCTGCGCTCCCGCAGCCTGGCCGCCGAACTGCGCACCGGTCTCGCCCACACCCGGCCCGAACCACCCGACCCCGACGGCCTGGTGCCGACCGCCCCCGCACCGCCGACGATGACCCGGCGCGGCGCAGTGGGCATGGTCGGTGCGGGATCACTGCTCCTGCTCGTGGCCACCGCGGGACAGAGCATCGGTGGTTGGCTGCGCGGCACCGCATTCCTCGCACCGCACAACCGCGAACCGGGCAGCGGCCCGAACGGCTTCCAGATCAACAAGACTGCGGCGGCCGTCGGCATCAACCCGGCACATATCGGGCCGGATTGGCGGCTGGAGCTCCACGGCCACGGGCCGACGCTGGTCTTCACCCGCGAACAGCTTCTCGCAATGCGCCGGCATGCGGCCGCGCTACCGATCGCCTGCGTGGAAGGCTGGTCCACCCCGGACCAGCACTGGAGCGGCCTGCGCCTGACCGACCTCGCCGTCCTGGCCCAAGTGCCCGACGCCGGAAGCGTCCTGGTGGAGTCCGTCCAGCCGCCCGGCCCCTACAGCTCGGTGGTGCTGCGGGGCAACCAGATCCACGACCCCCGATCGCTGCTCGCCCTGCACGTCAACGGCGCGGACCTCTCGGTCGACCACGGCTACCCGGCCCGCATCATCGTCCCGGCCAACCCCGGTGTGAACAACACCAAGTGGGTGCACCGGCTCACCTTCAGGACGTGACCATGGCACGCTTCCTGCGCTGGTACGGCTCCGGCCCCCTGCACCTGCTCGTCCTGATCTGCTCGTTCGCCCTCACCGGCTACGCACTGGTCCGCCTGTTCGCCGTCCGCCCGCTCGAGGTGGCCGTCTGGTTCGTCGGCGCAGCGATCCTGCACGATTTGATCCTCCTCCCCCTGTACTCGCTCGCCGACGTCTCGGCGCACGCCGTCCTGCAACACCGCACCGTCCAGGGACCACAGCCCCCGTGGATCAACCATCTGAGGGTGCCCACCTTTCTCTCCGGTGTGCTGCTGCTCGTCTGGTTCCCTCTCGTCCTCGATCTGTCGGTCCCCTACCCGGGTGCCACCCGGCTGCCCGAAGGTGTCTACCTCGGCCGTTGGCTGGTGACCACCGGTGTGCTCTTCGGCGCCTCCGCGCTGGCTTTCGCAGTCAAACTGCGCCGGGTCCGCAGGGCCGCCCGTGCCGACGGAGCACAAGACGGAGAACAATCCGCCCCAGGTCACGGGGCACCATGACGACCGCCGAGGACGGGCCGCTCCACGCGGACGAGGACCCCTACGCACTGGCCCTGCGAACCGACCATGGCCCGGTGTACCTGCGGCTGACGGACGGACGACGCATCCGGATGCCGGTCCACCGCTGGTACGCGCAGCCCTCCGCGGCCGACGAAACCGTGCTGGAACGCTGCACCGGCCCCGTTCTCGACATCGGCTGCGGACCGGGCCGGCTGTGCAGGGCGCTCCTGAGCCGTGGCGTCCTCGCCCTCGGCATCGACATAGCCCCCCGCGCCGTCACCCACACCACCGCCCGCGGCGGGATCGCACTGCGCCGATCAGTCTTCGACCGACTGCCGGCCGAAGGACACTGGCAGACCATCCTGCTCACCGACGGCAACATCGGCATCGGCGGCGACCCCCGCGCCCTGCTGCACCGCTGTGTCCAGCTCACCGCCCCAACAGGCCTTCTCCTCGTCGAAGTCGAACCTCGCGACGTCGAGGACCTGTGCACCGCCCACGTCGAAAACATCGGGGGCCACAAAGGTCCACTGTTCCCCTGGGCACGCCTGGGCGCACCCGCGCTCCACAGGATCGCCGAGAACCTGGCTCTCAACGTCACCGACCAGTGGACAAGCCACCACCGCTCCTTCCTCACCCTCACCCACCGGGGCTCGTTGTCCCGTCGTTTGCCGTGAAGCGAGGCCGACGTTCGCAGCGTCGGCCGTCGAGGACAGCTGCGGTGTTCCTTACGGCTTGTGTGCGACGGTCGTGAGGAAGTCCAGGACGAGAGGGCTGGCGTGAGTGCGGAACTCCTCGAAGTAGGCGTGCCGGGCTTCGGGGATCAGGTGCAGCCGGGCGCCGGGGATGCGGTCGGCGAGCAGGGGCGCGTTGGCGGTGGGGTTGAGCAGGTCGCCTGTTCCGTGGACGACCAGGGTGGGTGCGCTGATGCCGGGCAGGAGGTCCCAGGCGTTGTGCCGGTTGCTGGCCGCGAGGTGGTGGCGCCGGGAGTGGGCGGGCATGCCGCGGTCGCCGAGGGTGTGGTGCGGCCCGGGACGGCCGGCGAGCCACCGGGGGGTGTACATCAGCTCCAGAAGGGCTTGCCGAGCGGCTCCGGGCCGAGGCTGGACCAGGGCTTGGCGGACGTCGTTGCCGCGTTCGATGCTGTGCGGGCCGCCGGGTGAGGTGCAGCCGAGGACCAGGGCGCTGACTCGGTGCGGATGGCGGGCCGCGAGTTGCTGGGCCACCCGGCCGCCCATGGACGTGCCGTAGATGTCGGCCCGGTCGATGCCGAGTTCGTCGAGGACGGCGATGACGTCCTGGGCGAACAGTTCGGTGCTGTGGGGGGTGTCGGGCTTGTCGCTGTCGCCGGTGCCGCGGTAGTCGAGGGTGAGGGTGCTGCGGGCAGGGTGGAAGTCGGCGCGGACCGGGTCCCACCAGTGGTGATTGTTGGCCTGTCCCGCCAGCAGGACCAACGGCGCTCCCCCGCCCTGGAGCTGGTAGGCGATGCGAGTCCCGTCCGGTGCCGTCGCGTAGGTCATCGGCAGGCTCCCTCGTTCCCGTGCCGGCGGGCAGAGTACCCCGCCCGGGCCCCGGGGCCGGACGCAGGGGCCAGGGCGACCGGAGGTCGCGCTGCTTTCCATGGTCAGGCACCGTTTCCCTGCAGAACTGGCGTGTGTTTGTCGAACGGTACATGGCACGTTTCGGATTCCAGTATGACTATGCGCCCGCTCCCGAACTCCGTCCGAGTACCAGTACTCAGTACCGCTACGGCATCACCGACACAAAACAGGCAGCTGTGTACGGCTTCGCCCCACCCGGAAGCCCCCGCACGGAAACTCACCGGGACGATCACCAGCCGACGGCCGAGATGGCCCCAGTCTTGACTGGCACCAACAACCCCAAGATCATGCCGGGTTCCCGGGTCCGTAAAGCTTTTGGTGTAACTGGTGTGGTTTCTGGTTCAGTTGTGGACTGCTGAGAGGCGTCCGTCGAAGGCGATGTCGAATGCCTGGAGGGCTCG
>NZ_JBSFWU010000065.1:0-43276 GCF_053594995.1 Streptomyces sp. NPDC002536 | reverse complement strand
GTTGTGTCATATACCAAACCCCCCGACCCCGCCCCCCCAAGGGGGGCGCGGGGAACTGCGCGAGCAACCGAAGAACGACCCGCACCCGTCAGGCGGCGTGCACGACATCCTTCTCTTCAGCGAAGTGGCAAGCCGACTCGTGCGCCGCCGGCGTCCTCTTGCCGGCGAACACCTCCGGCACCGCCAGCAGCGGCACCTCCTCCGCGCACTTGTCCTGTGCCTTCCAGCACCGCGTGCGGAACCGGCAGCCGGACGGCGGGTTGGCCGGGGACGGGACGTCGCCGGTGAGGATGATCCGCTCGCGGCCCTCACGCGCCTCCGGGTCCGGGACCGGGACGGCCGACAGCAGCGCCTGCGTGTACGGGTGCGTCGGGTGGTCGTAGATCTCCGCGTCCGTGCCGATCTCGGCCAGCTTGCCGAGGTACATCACACCCACGCGGTCCGAGATGTGCCGCACGATCGACAGGTCGTGCGCGATGAAGACGTAGGACAGGTTGAACTCGTCCTGGAGCTTCTCCATCAGGTTCACGACCTGGGCCTGGACGGACACGTCCAGAGCCGACACCGGCTCGTCGCAGATGATGATCTCGGGGTTGAGCGCCAGCCCGCGCGCGATGCCGATGCGCTGCCGCTGACCGCCCGAGAACTGGTGCGGATAGCGGTTGATGTACTCCGGGTTGAGACCCACCACGTCCAGCAGCTCCTGGACCCGCCGCCGGCGGTCGCCCTTCGGGGCCACCTCGGGGTGGATGTCGAAGGGCTCGCCGATGATGTCGCCCACCGTCATACGGGGGTTGAGCGACGTGTACGGGTCCTGGAAGACCATCTGGATGTTGCGGCGCACGGCCTTCAGTGCCCGGCCGGACAGCTTGGTGATGTCCTGGCCCTTGTAGAAGACCTCGCCCGCGGTGGCCGTCTCCAGGGTCATCAGCAGCTTGGCGACGGTGGACTTGCCGCAGCCCGACTCGCCCACGATGCCGAGCGTCTCGCCCTGGTAGAGGTCGAAGGAGACCCCGTCGACCGCCTTGACCGCACCGACCTGCCTCTTGAACAGGACTCCCTGCGTCAGCGGGAAGTGCTTGACGAGGTTGCGGACCTGGAGGATCGGCTCGCCGCGCTCCACAGGGGCGTCGAGCACGGCCTCCACCTCGGCGGTCGTGCTGGCGTCACTGGCCACGACGTCGGAGAGGGCCTCGTCCTTCACGCCGGTCTCAGCCATGGATCGTCTCCTTCCAGAAGTGGCACGCGCTCCCGCGGCCGGCCAGTTCCGCGCCGTCCCGCTCGGCCACCTGGTGCAGCTCCGGGACCTCCGAGCGGCAGATGTCCTGGGCCTTGGGGCAGCGCGGGTTGAAGGCGCAACCGGTGGGAATGCGCAGCAGGTTGGGCGGCAGACCCTTGATCGCGAAGAGCTCCTGGCCCTTCTGGTCCAGGCGCGGGATCGAGTCCAGCAGACCCCGGGTGTACGGGTGCGCGGGGCGCTTGTACAGCTCGTGCACGGGCGCCGTCTCCACGATCCGGCCCGCGTACATCACCGCGATCTTGTCGGCGACGTCCGCGACGACACCGAGGTCGTGCGTGATGAGGATGAGCCCCATGTTGAACTCGCGCTGCAGCTCGGCCAGCAGGTCCATGACCTGGGCCTGGACGGTGACGTCCAGCGCGGTCGTCGGCTCGTCCGCGATGATCAGATCCGGCTCCAGGGCCAGCGCCATCGCGATCATGATGCGCTGCCGCATACCGCCCGAGAACTGGTGCGGGTAGTCGTTCACCCGCTCCTTCGCGGCCGGAATGCGCACCCGGTCCATCAGCTCGATGGCCTTGGCCCTGGCGTCCTTCTTGGACATGCCCTGGTGGACGCGGAACATCTCGCCCAGCTGATACCCCACGCTGAGCACGGGGTTGAGGGAGGAGAGCGCGTCCTGGAAGATCATGGCGATCTTGGCGCCACGGATCTTCCGGCGCTCCTCGGCGGACATCTTGAGCATGTCCTGGCCGCGGAAGAGGATCTCCCCCTTGGGGATGGACCCGGGCGGCATGTCGAGGATGCCCATGATGGCCTGCGCCGTCACGGACTTGCCGGAGCCGGACTCGCCGAGCACGGCGAGCGTCTCGCCCGCGTTCACGGAGTAGTTGACGCCGTTGACGGCCTTGGCGATGCCGTCGCGGGTGTGGAACTCCACGTGCAGATCGCGGACTTCGAGGAGCGGGGCGTCCTTCTTCCCCGACTGCTCCGGGGTGTTCGCCGTCTTCTCTGTGGGGGTGGTGGTCACGTGCGTCTCCCTCAGCGCAGCTTGGGGTCGAGGGCGTCGCGCACCGCGTCGCCGAGCATGATGAACGCCAGCACGGTCACGCTCAGGAAGCCTGCCGGGAAGAGCAGGACGTGCAGCGCGTTACGGATCTGCTCGGAGCCGTCGGAGATGTCGCCGCCCCACGAGATGCCGTTCTGGATGCCGATGCCGAGGTAGGACAGGGTCGCCTCGAGCGAGATGTACATGCCGAGGGAGATGGTCGCCACGACGATGACCGGCGCGAGGGAGTTGGGCAGGACGTGCTTCATCAGGATCCGGCCGCTGCCCGCGCCGAGGGCCCGGGCGGCCTGGACGTAGTCCGCCTGCTTGACGGTGATCACCGCACCGCGCATGACGCGGGTGATCTGGGTCCAGCCCAGGATGCCGATGGCCGCCGAGACGGTCCAGGCCGTGCGGCCGGTGAACGCCTGCAGGATGACCAGGGAGCCGAGCAGGATCGGCACGCCGGAGAAGATGTCGGTGAGCCGGGAGAGCAGGGCGTCCAGCCAGCCGCCGAAGTAGCCGGCGATCATGCCGATGAAGCTGCCGAGCACGGTGACGATCGCCGTGGTGACGACACCGACGATGATCGAGGCACGGGCGCCGTAGATGACACGCGCGTAGATGCTGCGGCCCTGGGCGTCGTAGCCGAACCAGTCGACGTCGCCGACATGGCTGAGGTTGGGCTTCTGGAGGAAGTGCGTCAGGTCGCCCGGCTTCGGGTCGGCGTCGGTGAACCAGCCGGGGAAGGCCGAGATGGCCAGCAGCAGCAGGATGATGACGGCGGACACGATGAAGACCGGCCGGCGGCGCAGATCCCGCCAGGCGTTGGCCCAAAGGCTGTTGGCGGCTTCCTTCTTGGGCTTCTCCGGAGCCGCGCTGCCGGTACCGGTGGACGGAACGGTCGCGGATGCCCGGGCGGTGGTGGTGTCGTTCAGCTCAGGCATAGCGGATCCTCGGGTCCAGAACGGCGTAGAGGAGGTCGACCAGGAGGCTCGCGACCAGGTACACGACGACCAGGAAGGTCACGGTCCCGACGACCAGCGGGCCGTCGGCCCCGGTGATGGCCTTGTAGAGCGTGTTGCCGACGCCCTTGACGTTGAAGATGCCCTCGGTGACGATCGCGCCGCCCATCAGGGCGCCGAGGTCGGTCCCGAGGAACGTCACCACGGGGATGAGGGAGTTGCGCAGCAGGTGCACGCCGATGACGCGGCGGCGCGGCAGGCCCTTGGCGACCGCGGTGCGGATGTAGTCGGAGCGGATGTTCTCGACCACGCTGGTGCGGGTGAGCCGGGAGACGTACGCGAGCGAGACCGAGCCGAGCACGATGCCGGGGAGGATCAGCTGCGTGATGTCGTTGGAATCCGTGACCGTGGGATTGACGATGCCCCACTTCGTTCCGATGTAGACCTGCGCGAGATAGCCGATCACGAAGATGGGGATGGAGATGACCAGCAGGGTGAGGACGAGGACGATCTGGTCCACGATCTTGCCCCGCTTGAGGCCCGTCAGCACGCCGAGGGCGACGCCGAAGACCGCCTCCAGCACGAAGGCCACGAGCGCGAGTTGAATGGTGACGGGGATCGCGTCCCCGAGGATGTCGGACACCTCGCGCTGGCTGAAGCTCAGGCCGAGGTCGCCCTGGAACAGGTTGCTGAGATACGTCCAGTACTGCTCGATCAGGGACTTGTCGAGTCCGTACTGGTGCTTGAGCCGGACCACGGTGGCCGGGTCGGCGGCCTTGTCGCCGAAGAGCGCCTTCACGGGGTCGCCCGGGAGGGCGTACACCGCAAGGAAGATGATCAAAGTGGTGCCGATGAACACCGGGATCATCTGGAGCAGGCGTCGCAGGATATAACGCCCCATCGTGCCTCCAATGCGGTCGGCACGGCGGCGGCCGGAGGGTTCTCCCGGAACCCGCCGGCCGCCCGCCGTGCGACCGGTTCAACCGTCCCCGGCGGTGGGCGCCGGGGACGGAACGCCGGTGTGTGAACTACTTCTTGAGGACCTGGACGTCGGTCCAGATCGGGTCGCCGATCCAGTCGTACGCCACGTCCTTGACGTGCGTCGAGTAGCCGCCGTTCTCCTCGTAGTTCCACAGCGGGATCTGCGGCATGTCCTTGAAGAGGACCTCTTCGGCCTTCTGGTACAGCTTCGCCGAGTCCTCGGGCGTCTTGGCCTTGTCGGCCTCGGCCGCGAGGTCGTCGAACTCCTTGCTGCTGTAACCGGAGTCGTTGGAGGCGGCACCCGTGCGGTACACGTCGGCGAGGAAGCTCGCGATGTGCGGGTAGTCGGCCTGCCAGCCGGTGCGGAACATGTCGCCGGCGCCCAGCTTCTTGCTGGTGATCAGGTCGCGCGAGGTCTTGAAGTCCGGCTTCGGGTTGCCTTCGCAGGCGACGCCGAGCGTCTTGGTGATGGAGTTGCAGACCGCGTCGACCCACGGCTTGTGGTTGCCGTCGCTGTTGTAGAGGATCGTGATCTTGTTGCCCGGGACGCCGCCGCCGTCCTTGACGAACTGCTTGGCCTTGTCCGGGTTGAACTGCAGCAGGTCGTTCTTGGCGTTCGGGTCGTAGCCGAGGATGCCCGGGGTGAGGAAGCTGTTGGCGGGCTTGCGGGAGCCCTGCAGCACCGTCTTGGTGATGGTGTCGCGGTCGATGGCCATGGACAGGCCCTGGCGGACCTTGGCCTTGTCGACGCCGTCCCACTCCTTGTCGTACATGGCGAAGCCGATCATCTGGATCGTCGCCATCGGCTGGTCCACGGCACGGTCGCCGAGGTCCTGCTTGTACTTGGTGAGGCTGGACGGCGGGACCATGTCCAGCACGTCGAGGCCGCCGGACTGCAGGTCGGCGTAGGCCGCCTCGCCCTTCAGGTAGAACTTGAAGTCGACGCCGCCGTTCTTCGGCTTGTCGTCACCCTTGTAACCGTCCCACGAACGCAGGGAGATCTGCGAGTTGTGGTCCCACTTCTCCACCTGGTAGGGGCCGTTGCCGATCGGCTTCTGGCCGAACGCCTTCGGGTCCTTGTAGAACTCCTTCGGCAGCGGGGAGAGGGCCGGGTAGCCCGTCTTGTACTGCCAGTAGGAGACCGGCTGCTTGAGCTCGACGGTGAAGGTCTTGTCGTCCTTGACCACCAGGCCCGACATCTTGTCGGCCGACGGGTCGCCCTTCTCCGGGTGGACCTCGTCGTAGCCCTTGATGTCCTGGAACCAGGAGCTGTTCAGCTGCGCGTTCTTGGAGTTGGCGCCCCAGTTCCAGGCGTCGACGAAGGACGCGGCCGTCACCGGCTCGCCGTTCTGGAACGTCCAGCCCGGCTTCAGCGTGATGGTGAAGTGCTGGGAGTCCGTGGTCTCGATCTTGTCCGCCACGGCCATCTTCAGCGACCCGTCCTTGGGCGCGAATTGCGTCAGGCCGCGGAAGATGCTCTTGAGGATGCGACCGCCGCCGACCTCGTTGCCGTTGGCCGGCTGCAGCGGGTTCTGCGGCTCCGTCGACTGATAGGTGAAGATCCCCTTGGCATCCGGGTCACCGGACGCCCCGTCGTTCTTGTTACCGCCGCAGGCAGTCGCGGCCATCGCCACGACAATTGCGCACGCCGCCCACTTGGCGCTCTTGGCACCGCGCATGGGTTCGCCTCCTCATGAGTCCACTATCACTACGAGTGAGGCGCCGGTCCCCCGCTGACACCCCTGACAGCGGAGCGGGAACCGGCACCTCGTGTGTGCTCGTGAGTCGGCGCTCCCCACAGCGCGTGACCCGTTGACCCGAGCTCAGTGAACCCAACTATTAAGTAACTGCGGCCTGTAAACCACACTTAAAGGGTTTCGCTTTGGTCACATCGGCCCCTGAAATAAGTTGAGAAACAGGACAAAAGCCGCCCAGACAGACAGCTACGAAACGGACTGTTAACACGACATCCGGGATCGCGGGTCCGATATCCGGGCATGAAAGAGGCCCGGGACCCCCGCTCTGGAAGCGGAGGTTCCGGGCCTCTCGTCAGTCAGTTGACCGCGGCTCAGCCGTGCTTGGCGCGCGAGGCGGAGCGGCCGCGCTCCTTCTGGTCCAGGACGACCTTGCGGATGCGGACCGCCTCCGGAGTCACCTCGACGCACTCGTCGTCGCGGCAGAACTCCAGCGACTGCTCCAGCGACAGCTTGCGCGGCGGAACGATCGCCTCGAAGGAGTCGGCCGAGGAGGAGCGCATGTTGGTGAGCTTCTTCTCCTTGGTGATGTTGACGTCCATGTCGTCGGAGCGGGAGTTCTCGCCGACGATCATGCCCTCGTACACCTCGGTGCCCGGGTCGGTGAAGAGCACGCCGCGCTCCTGGAGGTTCGTCATCGCGAAGGCGGTGACGGCACCGGCGCGGTCGGCGACCAGCGAACCGTTGTTACGGGTCTGCAGGTTGCCGAACCACGGCTCGTGGCCCTCGTGGATGGAGTGGGCGATACCGGTGCCGCGGGTGTTCGTCAGGAACTCCGTGCGGAAGCCGATGAGGCCACGGGACGGGACGACGAACTCCATGCGGACCCAGCCGGAGCCGTGGTTGGACATGTTGTCCATGCGGCCCTTGCGGGTGCCCATGAGCTGGGTGACGGCGCCCATGTGCTCCTCGGGCACGTCGACCGTGAGGCGCTCGACGGGCTCGTAGGTCTTGCCGTCGACCTCCTTGGTGACCACCTGGGGCTTGCCGATGGTCATCTCGAAGCCCTCGCGGCGCATCTGCTCGACCAGGATGGCGAGCGCGAGCTCACCGCGGCCCTGGACCTCCCAGGCGTCGGGGCGCTCGGTGTCGAGCACACGCAGCGAGACGTTACCGACCAGCTCGCGGTCCAGACGGTCCTTGACCTGGCGGGCGGTGACCTTGCGGTCCTTGACCGCGGACTTGGCGTCCGCGCCCTTGCCCGTGCCGCCGCGGCCGACCAGCGGGGAGGTGTTGGTGCCGATGGTCATGGAGATCGCGGGCTCGTCGACCGTGATCAGCGGCAGGGCGACCGGGTTCTCCGGGTCGGCCAGGGTCTCGCCGATCATGATGTCCGGGATACCGGCGACCGCGCAGATGTCGCCCGGGCCGGCCACCTCGGCCGGCTTGCGGGTGAGGGCCTCGGTCATCATCAGCTCGGTGATGCGGACGTTGGAGACCGAGCCGTCGCGCTTGATCCAGGCCACGGTCTGGCCCTTGCGCAGCTCGCCCTGCTCGACGCGGAGCAGCGCGATACGGCCGAGGAAGTTGTCGGCGTCGAGGTTGGTGACGTGGGCCTGGAGCGGCGCGTCCTCCTCGAACGTCGGGGCCGGGACGTGCTCCAGGATGGTGGAGAAGAACGGCTCCAGGTTCTCGCTGTCCGCCGGGACGGTGCCGTCCTCCGGCTTGGTCAGCGAGGCGATGCCGTCACGGCCGCAGGCGTAGACGATCGGGAACTCGATCTGGTCCTCGTCGGCGTCCAGGTCGAGGAAGAGGTCGTAGGTCTCGTTGACGACCTCGTCGATGCGGGAGTCCGGGCGGTCCGTCTTGTTGATGCAGAGGATGACCGGCTTCCGCTGCTGGAGCGCCTTGCGGAGCACGAAGCGGGTCTGCGGCAGCGGACCCTCGGAGGCGTCGACGAGCAGCACGACCGCGTCCACCATCGACAGACCGCGCTCGACCTCGCCACCGAAGTCGGCGTGGCCGGGGGTGTCGATGATGTTGATCGTGATCGGGGCCCCGCCGTCCTTGGGGTGATACTTCACCGCCGTGTTCTTGGCGAGGATCGTGATGCCCTTCTCACGCTCCAGGTCGTTGGAGTCCATGACACGGTCGTCGACGGACTCCAGCTGATGCGCCGCGAAGGCGCCGGCCTGCTTGAGCATGGCGTCGACGATGGTCGTCTTACCGTGGTCGACGTGGGCGACGATGGCGACGTTACGAATGTCGTGGCGCGTGGGCATACTTGCGGCGCTTCTCCCGGAATCGTGGATGGCGGCGCGTACGGTCCGGCACGCGCGCCCGCCGGGCAGATCAACGCCGCGGCCTCACTCCATGGTAAGGGTGCGCCGTGACTTTGGCTTTCCAGGGGCTCTGACCTGGGGTTACTCCTGCTGGGAGGGCTATCGGCGGCGGAAGCCCATGTCCTGGTACCGGGGTGTCGCCAGCCCGAAGGCCCCGGCGTTCACGACCGTGCTCCGCGCCCCCACCAGCTCCGGCCGCTGGTACAGCGGGATCGACCCGGCCGCCGCCCAGATCCGCGCGTCCGCCCGCGTGACCAGGTCCCGCGAGGCCTCCTCGTCCAGCTCGCTCGACGCCTGGTCGAACAGCCGGTCGATCTGGTCGGTGCCGACCCGCGTGTAGTTCTGCTCGACGGTCAGCGACCCGTCCGTCGCCGGCTGGGGCTTCGCGAAGATCGGCCGGGCGTCGGTGGCCGGGAAGGCGCTCGCGGGCCAGGAGTAGAGGGCGAGATCGAAGTCGCCGGAGGCGATGTGGTCCTTGAAGTAGCCCGCGTCCTCGACCCTGGTGATCTCCGTGCGGATGCCGACCGCCTCCAGCTGGCGGGCGATCCGGTCGCCGACGGCCCGCAGGGACTCCGTCCCCGACCCCTTCGGCAGGACGAAGCGGAGGGCGAGCTTCTTGCCGTCCTTGAGGCGGACGGGCGAGGCCGCGCCCTTGCCGGAGGCGGAGCCGTTGTTCCGGTCGTCCCGCAGCTCCTTGGTCGTGTCCTCCGCCGCCTCGGCCGGCTTCTTCCGGGCCGTCTGCCCCTCCTTCCAGCCCGCGTCGGCGAGCAGGGCCATGGCCGCCCGCGGGTCCATGCCGCCGATCGCGTCGCTGTTGTCCTGGTAGCCCTCCTGCCCGGCGACGAGCACATGGCTGCCGAGCGGCTCGGCGGGCAGCCCGAGCGGCCGGAGGACGGACTCGGCGATGGCCCGGCGGTCGATGGCCCGGGCGACGGCGCGCCGCACGCGCTCGTCGGCGAGCGGCCCGGAGGCGCCGTTGAGGGCGAGCTGGGTGTAGGCGGGCTCCAGGGACTTGCGGACCACCAGCCCGCGCAGCTGCGGGTCGGACGGCTTGACCGGCTTCCCGGCCTTGTCCTTCTTCGGCGGCATGTTCGCCTTCGCAATGCGCGTGGCGATGTCGGGAGTGATCTCGGCGAGGTCCGCCTTGCCGCTCGCCAGCGCCTCGGCCCGCTGCTCGCGCGGCACGACGCGGAGCACGAGCCGGTCCAGCTCGGCCCGGTCGCCCCACCACTTGGGGTTCCGCACGAGGGTGAGCGTGCCCTGGTCCTCGTCGCGGCTGCCGACCCGGAACGGCCCGGCGGCCAGCGGCAGCTCCTTGCGGGCGGAGTCGTTGAACCCCGTCGGGGTGCCCATGACGGACTTCGGGTAGAGCGGGGTGAAGAGGGAGGGCCAGTCGGCATAGCTCTTCGCGAAGGTGACCTTGACCTCGTGGGCGTCGGCGCCGCGCTCGACGCGCTCGATCCGGTCGTAGCCGGCGTTGCGGGCCGTCCAGTACGCGCTGTCCTTGCCGCGCAGGGCCTTGGCCTGGGCCTCGAAGTCCGCTGCGGTGACGGCGCTCCCGTCGCTCCACACGGCGGACGGGTTGAGCTTGTAGAGCACCACCTGGTGGGGCTCGCGCCGGACGACCTCGGCGGACTGCAGGAAGTCGGGGTTGCGCTGCGGCCGACCGTGCCCGTCGAGGGTGAACAGGGCGGGGAGCACGGCCCCGGCGACCCGCTGCGAGCTGGCGTCTGCGTCGGCCTGGAAGGTGTTGAAGGTGGTGGGCAGGGCGTCGACGGCCCAGGTCAGGGTGCCCTTGTCGGCGACCTTCGCGCGCGCGGCGACGGCGATGTCCCGGGCGGCCGCGGCCCCGTCGGAGGCGTCCGGCTCGCCGGAGGAACAGCCGGCCAGGAGCGGCAGCGCGAGCACGCCCGCCGCGAGCAGCGCGGCGCAGCGGCGGGCACGGGACGACCGGGTGCGGATGGGGGACATGGGCGCTGACCTCCGCGGGCTGGGCCGGGATCGTTCGCAGCCGGCGCAGGCGGCCGCTGCTCGCCGCCCACTGAAGGCGACGGTCCCGGCGAAGACCCGCAGACACGGCGCCGCCGCCCCGCACGCCACCCGCCTGGACGAACGTTTCCGCAGCCTTGCGGCGTCACCCTGACGCGCACGGGCCATCACCCTGACGCGCACAGGGAATGCGCTCCCGCGAAGGCGCGATCGGGACGGCTATCTTCCCCTGAAGGGGTGTGACGCGCGACACTCTCTGTCGCATCTGCGCCGCCACCCGCAACCGCCGACGCGGAAGTGAGGGCACACCATGTCCGTCAAAGACGACCTGACCTCCGTCCAGCGCAGCCTGGACGAGCTGAACCGCGCACTGGGCCGGCTGGAGCAACAGCTGGGCCGGGACCCGCTGGACGTACGGCGGGTGCGCACCGACGCCGACCACCTGCGCGAGAGCGTCGCCCTGCTGCGCGGGTCCCAGCCCGCCGAGAGCCTGCGCCCCGCCATGGTGCCGGTGCCGGTCCCGGACGCCCCCTACGACGCCTCGCTGTGGCGGGACGCCGACGACGAGGGCCTGGGCGCGCGCGACCGCCGCGCCCCCTAGCCGGGCCGGGCACCGACACCGAACCGTCCGCCCACTCCTCCCGGAGTCCGCCTTGGCCACTGGTACCGACCCCCAAGCCGTTGCCGCCGGCACCGGAGCGCGCCCCGCACGGGGCGGCGTCCACCACTCCTCGCGCGCCGCGATCCCCGAGCGCCACCTGCGGCGCGACCGCTGGTGGCTGGCGCCCGCCGCGACGGCCGCCGGGCTGCTGGCGTTCGTCGTGTACTCGACGTGGCGCGCGTTCGCGGGCGACCACTACTACGCGGCGCCCTACGTCTCGCCGTTCTACTCGCCCTGTCTCGCGGAGAACTGCGTGCCCATGAAGGGCGGCGCGGACTGGGGAGTGTTCGGGGCCTGGTGGGGCCTGTCGCCCGCGCTGCTGGTCCTGATCTTCCCGCTGGGCTTCCGGCTCACCTGCTACTACTACCGCAAGGCCTACTACCGGGGCTTCTGGGCCGCGCCCGCGGCCTGCGCGGTGCCCGAGCCGCACGCGCGCTACACCGGGGAGACCCGCTTCCCGCTGATCCTGCAGAACATCCACCGCTACTTCTTCTACTTCGCGGTGATCGTCGCGGGCATCCTCACCTACGACGCCGTACTGGGCTTCCGGAACGCGGACGGCGAGTGGGGCCACATGGGCCTGGGCACCCTCGTCCTGCTCGTCAACATCGCGCTGATCTGGGCGTACACGGCCTCCTGCCACTCCTGCCGGCACATCGTCGGCGGGCGGCTGCGGAACTTCTCGCGGCACCCGGTGCGCTACCGCCTGTGGGGCTGGGTGAGCCGGCTCAACGCCCGTCACATGCAGCTCGCCTGGGCGTCCCTGGTCAGCGTGGCCGTGGCGGACTTCTACGTGTACCTGATCGCGAGCGGCGCCTTCGACGACCCGCGGTTCTTCTAGGACTTCCGGAACAGGACTTCCAGAACTTCCAGAACAGGGGCCTTTTTTCGATGACACAGGTGGAGCGGCAGTCCTGGGACGTGGTCGTGGTGGGCGCCGGCGGCGCCGGGCTGCGGGCCGCCATCGAGGCGCGGGAACGGGGGCTGCGGGTCGCGGTGATCTGCAAGTCGCTGTTCGGCAAGGCGCACACGGTGATGGCCGAGGGCGGCATCGCGGCCTGCATGGGCAACGTCAACTCCAAGGACAACTGGAAGGTCCACTTCCGGGACACCCTGCGCGGCGGCAAGTTCCTCAACAGCTGGCGGATGGCCGAGCTGCACGCCCAGGAGGCGCCCGACCGGGTGTGGGAGCTGGAGACCTGGGGCGCGGTCTTCGACCGCACCGACCGCGGGACGATCTCCCAGCGCAACTTCGGCGGTCACGAGTACCCGCGGCTGGCCCACGTCGGCGACCGCACCGGCCTGGAGCTCATCCGCACCCTCCAGCAGAAGATCGTCTCCCTGCAGCAGGAGGACCACAAGGAGACGGGCGACTACGAGGCCCGGCTGAAGGTCTTCCAGGAGTGCACGGTGACAAGGGTGTTGAAGGCTGCATCCGATAGCGGCTCCGCCGCGGACGACCGCGTCTCCGGCGTCTTCGGCTACGAACGCGAGTCCGGCCGCTTCTTCGTCATCGAGGCCCCGTCCGTGATCCTGGCCACCGGCGGCATCGGCAAGTCCTTCAAGGTGACCTCCAACTCCTGGGAGTACACCGGCGACGGGCACGCCCTGGCGCTGCTCGCCGGGGCCCGGCTGGTCAACATGGAGTTCGTGCAGTTCCACCCGACGGGCATGGTCTGGCCGCCGTCCGTCAAGGGCATCCTGGTCACCGAGTCCGTGCGCGGCGACGGCGGGGTGCTGCGCAACAGCGACGGCAAGCGGTTCATGTTCGACTACATCCCGGACGTCTTCCGCGAGAAGTACGCCGACACCGAGGCCGAGGCCGACCGCTGGTACGAGGACCCCGACCACAACCGCCGCCCGCCCGAGCTGCTCCCCCGCGACGAGGTGGCCCGCGCCATCAACGCCGAGGTCAAGGCCGGGCGCGGCACCCCGCACGGCGGGGTCTTCCTGGACGTCTCCACCCGGATGCCCGCCGACGCGATCATCCGCAAACTCCCCTCCATGCACCACCAGTTCAAGGAGCTGGCGGACGTGGACATCACCGCCGAGCCCATGGAGGTCGGCCCCACCTGCCACTACGTGATGGGCGGCGTCGAGGTCGAGCCGGACACCGCGGAGGCGGTCGGCGTCGCGGGCCTCTTCGCGGCGGGCGAGGTCGCCGGCGGCCTGCACGGCTCCAACCGCCTCGGCGGCAACTCCCTTTCGGACCTGCTGGTCTTCGGCCGCCGGGCCGGGCTCTACGCGGCCGAGTACGCGGCCTCGTTCGGCACCGCGGACCGGCCCGCGGTCTCGGATGCGGACGTGGAGCTGGCGGAGGCGGAGGCGCTGCGCCCGTTCGGCGCGGAGAGCGCGGAGCAGGACCCCGCGCAGGGCCCGGAGAACCCGTACTCCGTCCACCAGGAACTGCAGCAGTCGATGAACGACCTGGTGGGGATCATCCGCCGGGAGGCCGAGATGGCGGAGGCGCTGCGCCGCCTGGACGCCCTGCGGGCCCGCGCCCGGCGGGCCGGGGTCGAGGGGCACCGGCAGTTCAACCCCGGCTGGCACCTGGCCCTCGACCTGCGCAACATGCTGCTGGTCAGCGAGTGCGTGGCGCGGGCGGCCCAGGAGCGCACCGAGAGCCGCGGCGGGCACACGCGCGACGACCACCCGCAGATGGACCGGGAGTGGCGGCGGATCAATCTGGTCTGCCGGCTCGCCAACGGGGCGGGCGGTGCCGCCACGGCGGACCCGGCGCTGGGGCGGATCCGGCTGGAGCGGCAGGAGATGCCGCCGATGCGGCCGGACCTGCTGGCGCTGTTCGAGAAGGAAGAGCTGGTCAAGTACCTGACGGACGAGGAGCTCACCTCATGACCTACCAGGGCCGCTTCAGGGTGTGGCGGGGTGACGCCGAGGGCGGCGGCCTCGTCGACTACGAGGTGGACGTCCACGAGGGGGAGGTCGTCCTCGACATCGTCCACCGCATCCAGGCCACCACCGCCCCCGACCTGGCCGTCCGCTGGAACTGCAAGGCGGGCAAGTGCGGTTCGTGCAGCGCGGAGATCAACGGGCGCCCACGGCTGCTGTGCATGACGCGGATGTCCGTCTTCGACCCCGCGGAGACGATCACCGTGACCCCGATGCGGGCCTTCCCGGTGCTGCGCGATCTGGTCACGGACGTCTCGTACAACTACACCAAGGCCCGCGAGGTGCCGTCCTTCGTCCCGCCGCCCGGGGTGAAGGCGGGCGAGTACCGGATGGCGCAGGAGGACGTCAACCGGGTGCAGGAGTTCCGCAAGTGCATCGAGTGCTTCCTGTGCCAGAACACCTGTCACGTGGTCCGCGACCACGAGGAGAACAAGCAGGTGTTCGCGGGGCCGCGCTTCCTGATGCGGATCGCGGAGCTCGACATGCACCCGCTGGACGCGGCGGAGGAGACGGGCACCGACCGGAAGCGCGGGGCGCGCGAGGAGCACGGGCTCGGGTACTGCAACATCACCAAGTGCTGCACGGAGGTGTGCCCGGAGCACATCCGGATCACGGACAACGCGCTGATCCCGCTCAAGGAGCGGGTGGTGGATCGTGCCTACGATCCACTGGTGTGGCTGGGGAGCAAGATCCGGCGCCGCTGAACCGCCACTCACAGCAACCGCACAGCTGCCAGCAGTAGCGGACCGGCGATTCCGGTCATACGCTCCAAAATGTGACGCGGCCTTCGACGCGGTACGTACGACCCGCGGCGCGCCCCGGCATGGCCCTGGTCGCCGCCGCCCTCTCCGCGTTGTGCACCCTCCTGCTCCCCACCCCGTCCGCCCGCGCCGACACCCCCCTCGACCTGGACTCCGGCGGCCGCATCACCGACACCGTCGGCGCCCTCGGGCACCGCCGCGGCCAGGTCGAGGCCGCCCTGGACCGGCTGCACGCCACCCAGCACGTCCAGCTGTACGTCACCTACGTCCACGACTTCTCCGGCCGCAACGGCCACGACTGGGCCGACGCCACCGCCGACCGCAACGGCCTCGGGCCGCACGACGTCCTGCTGGCCATCTCCACCTCCGGCCGCCAGTACGCGGTCTCCGCCGCCGAGGACTCCGGCTTCCGCCAGGACCAGCTCTCCGCCGTGGCCGCCCTGGCCATCTCCCCCGCCCTCAAGGAGCACGACTGGGCCGGGGCCGCCATCGGCGCCGCCGACGGCTACCGCGCCGTGCTGCGCGGCGAGCCGGTCCGCACCCCGCTCATCAAGCCCGGCAGCACCGACCCGGGCGGGGACGGGCTGCTGCCCGGCGACCGTCGGCTCTGGGTCCCCGTGGCCGGGGGCGGCGGGCTGTGCCTGGGCGGGCTCTACCTCGCCTCGCGCCGCGCCGCCCGGCGCCGCCGCGCGGCCGACTACCTGCTGGACGAGGACCCGTACCCGCTGGTCGCCACGGCCACCCCGCGCGGACTCGCCCGGATGGCCCAGCCGCTGACCCCGCTGACCGAACTGGACGCGGAGGCCTGCCGGAACCTCGTCGACACCGACGACGCGGTCCGCACCAGCGCCGAGGAACTCCACTTCGCGACGGCCCAGCTGGGCCGGCCCGCCACCCGCCCCTTCGCCGAGGCCGTGGACTGGGCCCGCAGCGAACTGGCCGACGCCTTCCGGCTCCGGCAGCAGCTGGACGACGCGCCGTACGAGGACGAGGACGCCCGGCGGCACGCCCTGGACGGCATCTGCTCCCGCTGCACCAGCGCCAACCGCCGCCTGGACGCGGAGTCCGCCGCCTTCGACCGGCTCCGCGGCATACGGGCCAACGCCGCCGCACTGCTGGTACGGGCCGAGGCCGCGGCCCGCGCCCTGGCCCCGCGCCTGCGCACCGCCGAGGCGGCGCTGGCGGCCGTCGCCGCGCACTGCCCGGAGGCCGCCCTCGCCCCCGTCGCCCGCCACCCGGCCGAGGCCCGCGACCGCCTCGCCTTCGCCGGCGCCGCGCTCACCGAGGCCCGTGCCGCCCTGGCCGACGGGGACGCCGAACAGGCCGTCGTCTCCCTGCGCGCCGCCGAGGCCGCCCTCTCCCAGGCCCGCACCCTGGTCGCCGCCGTGCTCCGGCACGTCCGCGAACTCACCGGCGCCACGGCCCGGTTGCACGCCGTGCTCCGCACCATGGCGGACGCCGCGCGGGACCCCCGCGAGGTGATCCGCGCCCTCGACCCCCTGGAGGCCGCCCGTGGCGAGGCCGCCGCCGCGCGGGACTTCGTCGCCACCCACCGGGGCGCGGTCGGCTGCCCGGCCCGCACCCTGCTGGCCGAGGCGGAACGCCGCCTGGCCCTGGCCCGGGGCGACCCCGCCGAGGCCGCCCACGCCACGACCCTGGCCCGCGAGGCCCGGACCCTGGCGGAACACGACGTGGCCGGCTACGCCACCCCCGCCCACGGCGTGGGCGGCGCCCTCCTGGGCGGCATCATCCTCGCGGGCCTGCTGCCCCCGACCTTCGGCGGCGGCTCGACACGGGGCCGCTTGGGCGGCTGAGCCCCGTCAGGGGCGCGGGGAACTGCGCGACCAGCCACAGCCGACCCGCACCGTCAATACAGGCTGAGCAACGCCTCAACGGCGTCAGGCGGCGGCGAATCCCCATCCGGCAACGCCATTTCGAACCAAACGGTCTTCCCGCGCGGAATCCGCCGACTCCCCCAAGCCGCACTCAGCAGCCCGACGAGCTGGAGGCCCCTGCCTCCTTCGTCGGTGTCGCGCGCCCGACGGCGCCGCGGCTGGACCAGCCCCCCGTCCCACACCTCGCACACCAGCGTGCGGTCCAGCAGCAGCCTCAGCCGGATCTCGCCCTCGCCGTACCGGAGCGCGTTGGTGACGAGCTCGCTGACCAGGAGTTCGGTGGTGTCGACGAGGGCGTCCAGCTCCCAGGCCGTCAGCTGGTCGCGGGCCAGCTCGCGGGCGCGGGCGACCGAGCGGGGCTCGGGCGGCAGGGTCCAGTCGCCGACCCGGTCGGGCGGCAGGCCCCGGACCTTGGCCATGAGCAGGGCGATGTCGTCCTCGCCGTGGTGGGTGTCCAGGGCGCCCAGCACGTGGTCGCAGACGTCCTCCAGCGGGCGGCCGGGGTCGTGCAGGGCCTCGCGGAAGGCCTCCAGGCCCTCGTCCAGCGGATGGTCCCGGGACTCGACCAGGCCGTCGGTGTAGAGAGCGAGCAGCGCGCCCTCGGGGAGCTCGACGACCGTCTCCTCGAAGGGCTCGCCCCCGACGCCCAGCGGCATGCCCGGCGGCACGTCCAGCAGCATCGCGGGCTCGCCCTCCTCGACCAGGACGGGCGGCAGGTGCCCGGCGTTGGCCACCGTGCAGCGCCGGGTGACCGGGTCGTAGACGGCGTAGACGCAGGTGGCCAGGTAGACCTCGGAGAGGTCGGAGGGCCGGATGCTGCCGCGCACCCCGCGCGGGGCGGACTGCTTGCCGCCGGGCCGGCCGAGGCCGTGGGCGATCTCGTCGAGCGCGGAGAGCACCTCGGCCGGCTCCAGGTCGAGCATGGCCAACGTGCGTACGGCGGTGCGCAGTTCGCCCATGGCGACGGCCGCGCGCAGGCCGCGTCCCATGACGTCGCCGACGACCAGTGCGGTGCGGTGCCCGGGCAGCTCGATGACGTCGAACCAATCACCGCCGATCTCGGTGGCCGCGTTGCCCGGCAGGTAGCGGCAGGCGATGTCGAGGCCCGCGGCCTCCGGGTCGCCCGGGGGCAGCAGGCTGCGCTGGAGGATCAGCGCCCGCTCGTGCTCGCGCCGGTAGAGCCGGGCGTTGTCGATGCAGACGGCGGCGCGGGCCGCCAGCTCGACGGCGAGGGCGGTGTCGCGCTCGCCGAACGGCTCGCTGCCCTTGGTGCGGGAGAACTGGGCCAGCCCCACCACGGTGTCCCGGGCGACCATCGGCACCGCCAGCGTGGACTGCACGACGGCGCCCAGCTCCGGGCCGCCCTCCTCGCCGTCGCGGCAGGGGACGTTCTGCACGTGGGCCGTGCGCAGCGCCTGGGCGCAGGGCGAGTGGAACGGGTACCGGTGCACCTCGCCGACCTGGACGGACTTGTGGTCCGCGTCGACGGGCACCCCGGAGACCGCGCTGGAGTAGGCCACGCGCCGCAGTTCGCCGCTGCCGTCGGCGAGTCCGGGCGGCGCCTCGTCGCCGACGAGCAGGCCCTGGTAGAGGTCGACGGAGGCCAGGTCGCAGAACTGCGGGACGGCGACGTCCAGCAACTCACGGGCGGTGGTCTCCAGGTCCAGCGAGTTGCCGATGCGCGCGCCCGCCTCGTTGAGCAGCGCGAGGTTGCGGCGCACTCCCGCGGCCTCGCGCTCCGCCCGGCGCCGTCCCGTGACGTCGGTGGCGATCGCGGCCACGCCGATCGGCCGCCCGCTGCCGCTGTGCAGCCGGTACAGCGACACCGACCAGCGGCGCCGCTCGTGCCGGCCGGGCACGGGCCCGACGAGCTGAAGGTCCGCCACCGGCTTTCCGGAGTCGAGGACCTGTCGCAGCGCGGCCGTCAGCCGCTCGGCCTCGATGCGGGGCAGAAAGTCGTGCGGGGTGCGGCCGCGGTGCCAGTCGGCGGGGCGGCCGAAAGCCTGGGCGAAACTCTCGTTGACGCGCAGCAGGGTCAGGTCCGTACCGACAAAGAAGAAGCCGAGCGGAGATTGGCCGAAAACGGCTTCCGAAGCGGCAATGTCGGTCTCTATTCCGCGCAACGCCCTGACATCGACGGCCACACAGAGCGCCGAGCGCTCGCCGCGCCGGTTCTCACTGGGCATCACATAGATCTCGGCCAGGCCCTGCTGCCGGCCGGCGTCGCCGCGCTGATAGGGCACCAGGCCGGTCCAGGCGCGCCCGTCGAGGCCGCCGTCGCCCAGGAACGGGGTGTCGGTCAGCGGCCTGCGGCGCGCGGTCGGCGCGGGGGCGAGCACGTCCAGCGGATCCCTGCCGACGGCCTGCCGGGCCGCTATGCCGAACAGCTCCGCGGCCCGCTCGCTCCACTGCTCGATGCGCCCGTCGGGTCCCAGCGAGAACGACGCCACACGAATGTGGTCGTAGAGGGAACCGGGCGGACTGTTCTGCCACATCGCCGTGGCACCCGTACCCTCCGGACCGCCCGCTGCAGTACCCGCTGGCTTTTCGCTCACGTGCCCGTCCCCTCCGGCTCATGTGCTCGCACCGGCATCAGAAGGCCGAGTATCCAGCACGGCAGGCCCTCGGAACACGGACTTCACGATCACAGCACGGTCTCAACCCGCTATGTCTTCTCCCCGTGTCAGGAAGTCGGCAAGCTCAGCTCGAACCACACCGTTTTGCCAGTAGTGGCGGGCCGGGTGCCCCAGCGCCGCGAGGCCAGGGCGACGAGCTGGAGTCCGCGGCCGCCCTCGTCGTCGGCGCCCGCGGGGCGCTCGCGGGGCGGGTCGGGCACGGGGTCGGAGACCTCGACGAGCAGGGTGGGTCCGGCGTGCGAGTACATCCGGACGCCGATGGGACCGCTGGCGTACCGCAGGGAGTTGGTGACCAGCTCGCTGACCAGCAGGACCGTCACGTCCGTGACCGCGTCGAGGCCCCATTCCCGCAGGGTGTCGCGGACGAGGGTGCGTGCCGTCCGCACGGCACCGGCCTCGGCGGGAAAGGTCCACTCGGCGAATCCGGGCGTCGAAGCCAGGGTCCCTGCGCTGTCGCTCACGCCGACCACTTCCCAGACCGCTGCGACCCCGCCGGTATGACCGGCTTTGGGGATAATAATCAGCACATACCCGGTATGGGGGCGGCCTATCGTGATCTGCGGCGTCTGTCCGCGGAGCATGCCACGTTCGGCGTAACGAGGATCCCTTCGCCGTGGGGTCCTCCGCCGGTTCACCGGGGCAGCTTCTCCAGCAGCCTCATGGCAGCCGCCACCGCGGGACGGTCCTGGTCCAGCCAGTCGACCTCGTCGACGCGGTCGGGGGTGAGCCAGCGCAGTTCGTCGTGGTCCTCAAGAGGGCGGGCCTCGCCCGACAGCAGCCGGGCCGTCCACACCTGGAGGACGTACCCGGGCTTCAGGGGCCACTCTCCGGCGATGCGCTCCAGCGGCTCGGCCTCGATGCCCAGTTCCTCGCGCAGCTCCCGCACGAGCGCCTCCCGGGGCGTCTCGCCGGGCTCCAGCTTGCCGCCGGGCAGCTCCCAGCGGCCGGCCAGCTCGGGCGGGGCACTGCGCCGCGCGGCCAGCAGCCGCCCCCGGTCGAAGACCGCTCCGCCCACCACCACACGCACCGTAGCCATGGCGGGAAAGTCTAGGCGGTCCTACGAAACTTCCCCGCGCCCCTGAGGGGCACGGGGAAGTTGCCTGTGCGGGCTAGGAGACCGCCCGGCCCACCCGCTCCACGATGTAGAGCTGCCGGTTGCCGTGGGCGTCCAGCCGGTCGGCGACGCGCTCGGCCTCCGTCCGGGTCGCATAGCGCCCGACGCGGTAGCGGTTGCCGTTCTCGTCCTGGCGGATCACCAGCCAGGGCAGGACCGGTCCGGTGTCAGTCATCGCCCCTGCCCTCCCGCCGAAGCTGCGCGCACCGGCGCACGCCCTTCGGCGCCTCCCGAAGAAACCGCAGTCCGCATATGCCCGAGCGTACGCCCGACCTTTACGCAGCGGATACGGGTTTTCACGAAGAGGTACGCATTTGGCCACCGAGGGTGGCCGCATGCGTGCTTACTTGACCTTCTCGGTCTCCGCCTCGGCGGCCGCCTCGGCCTGCTCGGCGACGAGCATCTCCTTCTCGGTCTCCACAAGCGTGGGGTTGCGCCACGCGCTGCGCACGCCCCACACGTAGAAGGCGAGGGCGATCACGACGACGACCGCGATGTCCCAGCCAGGCGCGAGGTAGCCCTTGCCGCCGAACTCGGAGCCGCCGGCCCAGGAGACCGCGGCCATCACGAGCAGGTAGGCGACCATCCAGACGCCGGCCTGCAGGTGCGGCTTGAGCTCGGCCCACGGCTTGCGCAGCTCGTACCAGGCCCAGATCGGCAGGCCGACGGCCATGATCAGGATGACCTTGCCCGTGAGCGGCCAGCGGGCCCAGTAGAGCACCAGGGAGCCGAAGGTCATCGCGACGGGCGCGATGACGGGCATCGCGCGCAGCATGACCGGGCGCTTGATGTCCGGGGCGATGCGGCGCAGCGACATCACGGCGACGGGGCCGGTGATGTACGAGATGACGGTCGCGACCGAGACGATCTCGGCGAGCGAGCCCCAGCCGCGGAAGACCGCCAGGAAGATGAAGGCGACACCCAGGTTGAGCAGCAGGGCCGGGCGCGGGACGCCGGTCTTCTTGTCGACCTTGCCGAAGACGCCGGGCAGGTGACCGTTCTCCTGGACGCCCTGGACCATCCGGGAGGTGGTGGCGGCGTAGATCATGCCGGTGCCGGACGGGGAGATGAAGGCATCCGCGTAGAGCACGATCGCGAGCCAGTTCAGGCCCCAGGCGATGGCCAGGTCGGCCAGCGGCGACTTGTAGATCGTGCCGAGCCCGGACCAGCCGTGCTGGGCCAGGTCGGAGGACGGGACGGCCATCAGGAAGGCGACCTGCAGCGCGATGTAGATCACCAGCGCGATGAGGATCGAGCCGATGACGGCCTTCGGCAGCGACTTGCCCGGGTTGCGGGCCTCGCCGGCCATGTTCAGCGGGGACTGGAAGCCGTTGAACGCCCAGACGATGCCGGAGAGCGCGACCGCGGTGAAGACCGAGCTCCAGCCGTTCGGGGTGAAGCCGCCGGCCGACTCGATGTTGTGCGTGTCGAAGTGCGACATCATCAGCGCGCCCGCGGTGAGCGCGGGGACGACGACCTTGAAGATCGTGATCGCGTTGTTGGTCTTCGCGAACAGGGTGATCGCGAACCAGTTGAGGAAGAAGTAGAAGAGCAGCAGCACGGAGGCCAGCGCGACACCGCTGCCGGTCAGCTCCTTGCCGTCGTAGAGGGACTTGGCCCAGTCCCACTTCCAGGAGCTCATGTACTGCACGGAGGCGGTCGCCTCGCCGGGAATGACGGAGACGATCGCGATCCAGTTGGCCCAGGCCGCCAGGTAGCCGGCGAGCGAGCCGTGCGAGAGCTGGCCGTAGCGGACCATGCCGCCGGCCTTCGGGAACATCGCGCCCAGCTCACTGTAGGTGAGCGCAATGGTCAGTGCGACGGCCGCTCCGATGACCCAGGCGAGGATCGCCGCAGGACCGGCGATGGCCGCGGCGCGCTGGGCGCCGAAGAGCCAGCCGGAACCGATGATCGACCCGAGGCCGATGGCCGTCAGGGCCACCGGACCAAGCGTCCGGCGGTAATTGGAGTGCGAACCCGCTTCGGTACTCAACGCCCCGGATCTCCTTTTCTTTCTTACTCCCCCACGGCAGGACACAAACCGCGCCATCGTACGAGCGATTTCGCCGAGTTGGTTCCGCAAAATGGCTCTGACCTGGGCGTCTGTGAGTTTTGCAACACCGGAAGAGGCTCTTCCACACCGGGGCGAACCGGGACAGAAGGGCCCGTTCCTACCCGCTGGTACGGACCATGACAAGGGGTTTCCGGAGCCCCGGAACCTGACTGCGAAGTCAGTTCATGTGCACGTCACGGCTACTTCACCGGGAGGTGATAGGCGACGCGATAGCGCTCGGCGAGCATCACGACATCCGCTGTCTCGACCGGACAGCCGCCCGCGAAGTACGTCCGCGAGACCACCAGAACGCAGTGCCCGGGCACCCCGCCGAGCGCCAGCGTCTCCTCCGCGAGACCCGGCCGGGCGCCCACCTCCTCGGTGACGTTGTCCACGACCAGGTCGATGGCGGCCATCCGCTCGACCACACCGCGGCCCGCCAGCGGACCCTCCTCGGGGAGCATCACGGGTGTACGGCCAGTGACCGTCAGAGGCTCCCAGGAGGTGGAGAGCATCACGGGCTCACCGGCGGAGCGGAACAGGTAGTGCGTGCGCATCACGCGGTCCCCGGGGGTGATCCGCAGCCGCCGCGCAATGGCCGCGTCCGCCATGCCCTGCTCGCTGCGCGACTCCCAGGTGCCGCCGACCCGCTCGTCGGCCTGCTCCTGGCGGAAGGGCGTCGAGTCGCCCAGCGCGCGGTAGCCCGTGCGCACCACGGCCCGCGGCACGGGCTGCTCGCGGACGTACGTCCCGGACCCGGAACGCCCCTCGACCAGGCCCTCGGCCATCAGGACCTTGCGGGCCTCCAGGGCCACCGTGTCCGAGACGCCGTACTGCTCCCGGATCCTCGCCTGGGAGGGGAGCCGGGTGTGCGGCGGCAGCTCGCCCGCCACGATCTTCTGGCGCAGATCGCCGGCCACACGGAGATATGCGGGCTGGTCACCGAATGCCACGTCCACTCCCAAGGGGTTGACAGTCCGCAACAGCTTGGCAACCGTCGGTTGCGGAGCGCAACTCTAGGCCAACGAATCACCGGATGTGGTGAATTGCAGGTCGGCGGTGCGTAGTTGAGAAGCAGCGGCACATGCGGGAAGCACGCACCGGGAGCACTTCTGCATCGATGCAGCGCGCGCAGTGGTCACGGGGAGTCAGGAACGCGAAAGGGCCGGACCCGAAGGTCCGGCCCTCATGCGGCTGTGCGGCCGTCAGACGTTGAACCGGAACTCCACCACAACCGGCCTGACCTGCGGTTATGCGGGCGCATCCCAGCACCATCCCAGCACGGGAGCCGCGACAAAGTACAAGAAGATCCAGTGGCGCCGAGACTACGCCGCCGGATGCGGGCCGCGCAGCATCTCACCCGATGTAATAGTTCCTGTACTAGACTGGCCCCTATGAAGTCACCCCGCCCCGGCGGCACGGAGAACATCTCCGTCTCGATGCCCTCGGAACTCCTCGGTGCCCTGCGGACCCGCACCGGCAAGCGCGGCGTGTCCGCGTACGTGACCGCGGCGGTCCGGCATCAACTCGCGATGGACGGCCTCGCCGAGATCGTGGCCGCCTACGAAGCCGAGCACGAACCGCTGAGCGAGGCCGAGATCCAGGCCGCGCAGCACGAACTGTTCGGTGACGCACCGGCTCCGTACGCGTCCGGCGACAGCGCCGCATGAAGGAACCCGCCGCGAGGTCCCTGGTTCTGGACTCCCAGGCACTGTCGCTGCTCCTGCGCAACGACCGCCAGATGATCACCCGGATCGAGGCCGCCCGGCGCGTAGGCGTGCCCGTCCTCGTGTCGGCCCTGACAGTGGTGGAAGCCGTCTACGGGAAGACGGACACCGCCCGGCTGCGCTGGCTTCTCTCCCGCCTTCAGGTCCAGGACGTCACCCAGGCGGACAGCCTCACCGCGGTGCAGCTCCTGAGCGACGCCGGCGGCCTGCACGGCCACAAGTACGCCATCGACGCCCTCGCCGCCGCGATGGCTCTTCGCTCCCCGGCACCCGTGCTCGTGCTGACCTCGGACCGCGACGACTGGTCGAAACTGTGCGGCGACCGTGTACAGATCAAGGAGGTCTGACCTCGGCGTTCACTCAGCTTGAATCCACCTGCTGATTGTGACATCTGGACGACGACCTTGCCCTTGGCGTGCCCCTGTTCCAGGTAGGCGAAGGCGTCGGCGGATCTACTCGAAGGGGAAGACGCGGTCGGTGACGGTCTTGAGGGTGCCCTTGTCGACGAGGCCGGCCAGTACCTCGAGGTCGGCTCCGCTGGGGTGCATGAACAGGTAGCAACGAACCCCGTGGGGTCATTTTGAAGGGCCCGGGAGGGTCAAGGTTCAGTGAGCGGTGCCACGGTCGGCTGCGCGAGACATAGCGGATGAGCGGTGGCGGCGTACACGAGTTGCGCGACGGTGCAGCTCCTCTGGCGATGGGGATCTTGGACCGTCTACTCAGCGCGAGTAGTCCGCGAGGGTGAGTAGCAGGTGTGCCGACTCAGCGCGCACGTGATCGGAATGGGCACCTGCCGGATTGAGGTGGCGCCCGCGAACGTACACGTCGGAGGCGTCGATGTTGACGAAACGGTGGTCGAGCGCGGAGTGCGGATACCGCTCGTCGAGTGGCAACAGGGGTGTGGTGAACATGGGCGCTGGGGCCGGACCAATTCCGGAGTGTCCGATGCCGGGTTGCTTCTCGGCCCGCAGGTGCCAGAACCCCGTCGCCCGGTCGTGACGCGAGTAAGTGGCGACGACGGGGCCCCTCAGCGGAGCGCCGTCATGCGCCTCGCTCGGCAGGATGTTCGGAAAGAGGGAGAGGAACGCATCCCGGCTTGCGGCCATCTGGAATAGCAGCATGCTGTCGGCGGTGAACGGGCGGGATGGCGGGTGGTCCGTCACGCTCCAGCCGAGTGTGTCATCAAGGCGGGCGTCTGCCGACCATTGGACCGCCTCGCACAGGAAGCGGCAGCCGAAGGAGTGCCCGACGAGGTGGAGGTACTGACCGTCTCGGTTGGCGAGCACGGGCGCTGCTCCAGGGTCAGCGCGCTCGGCGTCCAGATAGCCGAGGAGCCGGCCCAGGATGTGGGCGGCGTGGCCTCCTCCGTCGCGTGCACCCATCGCGTGCGCCCGGTCCCGGATCCTGCGGTAGCCGGTGGGGGTGACCAGGCTGGATGATGGCCAGCGTACGACGACACACCATGGGCTGAAGCCCTTGCCCGCTAGGGCCGGATACTGGGCCGGGGCTGTCGCAAAGACGTCGTGCGTCAGAGACAACAGCCGCTCAGCGGTGCGGTAGGCGGAATCGGGCGAGGTCTGCCAACCGTGGACATAGACGACTATGTCCGTCGCCCAGGCGGGCGGGGCGAGGCGCTCCGCGAAGTACTGGCGCAGCCAGGCCTCGGGCACAGGCTCACCTGTGTCGGCGTCGAGCAGCCAGCCCGTTGCATCCAGGTCAACGACCTCGACCGTGCCGACACGGCTCACGCCTCGCCTCCACTTGTCCGCTCCAGACGAGCATCCATGCCGCAATGCAGACCGTAGGCGAACCCCAGGGGATTTCGGTATCGGGCAGCGAAGTCCCGGGCCAACTCATGAGTGATCTGGCCAGCGGTCGCCTCCCCGCGCAAGTAGCGCGTGACGAACTCGAGCGCGTACTCGGCAGCAAACGCCTGCGGCATCGCGATCTGCGGCCCGAGCACACCCTGCGCACCGTGCTCGATGAACATGCTCCCAAGGAACGCTCGGTCCGCACTCGCCGCGGAGACTCCGGTGTGGCAGGCGTTGAGTAGGACAAGCGGTCGGAAACAACCGTGCCGGTAGTTCGCCCTTAGCTCGCGTACGGTGTGGCCGTCGAAGGGGGTGCCGTCGGTGAGCTTGATGACCAGGGTCGGGGGTTCGGGAAGGTTGCCGACGAACTCTCCGTGGCACCAGAAGTACATCAACTGCTCGTCCAGCTCGGGCTTCCCCAGATCGCGGACGAGTTCCTCATAAGTCGTTCGTACGGTGTACTCCGTGCCCGCCGTCAGTGCCTTCGCGACTTCATCCGCACGGGTGGCGCTGCCCACGCGGACGTCGTGGTTCAGGCTGACCGAGGGCCGCTCGTGGGCTGCTCCGGGCGGCCCGATCCACGCGTAGGCATCACCGGTGTGCTCGATCTGATGCCGATAGCCGAGGAAGCAAGTGAAGAGAACCTCCAAGGTTGCAGGCACGGTGGAATCTTCGGTTGTGCACAGCAAGGGCCAGGGCAGATGGAGATCGGAGTCGAACCGTACCCGCAGCCCCTCCTGGGACAAGGCCGAACGCAGGGAGTTGCGGAATATCTTGGTCGGTTCGTCGTCACCGCGCAGCAGAGTGCTAAACAGCAGTGATTCCCCGCTTCGAGCCAGATCGGCCACTACCCGGCGCAGCTCCTCCTCAGGTTCGGCCCTGAGGTCCGCAGACGTTGCGTACGGGCGCCATCGACCCTGTACAGACCGACCCAGATCGTCGACTGGCTGGAAGTCAACGAACTCCGATTTCCATCGGGCACGGAGCCGGGCCGCCACCCCATGGACCTCATCGGGCCGGGCATGCAGGTCAACCTTATGTTCGGTGCCGTGGAGTGCCGGAACGGCCGATCCTGACATCCGCGCCCGGATCCGACCCCCGCCGAGGACGTCGAAGCTGACGAGGAGGTCGGGAGCTGCCGTCGTCAGGTGCGGCAGGAAGCGGAAGCCGTCGCTGGGGTCCTGCACAATGCGGGTGGTCAATTCACGGGGCATCGGTCAGGCCCTCCCCGTGCGTGGCCGCAGCTGTCTATTCCCCGGCCCACTGGGCTTCGTCTCCGTGATGGACAGGTCGGACTCCACCTGCTGCAAGACGGTGCCTGTGTCGTGATGCACCAGGGTGAACCGGATCCGGTGTGTACCGGGCTCCAGGGCCGTGAAGCGGAACGGCTCGGATTCGGCGTCTCCAGGGTGGTACGCCATTGTGGCTGGTGCAACCTCCGCGCCACTCAACGGCACGGCCACGATGTCCAGCGCGGGCCGCTCACCCGGGCGGGCCCAAGGATGCCGGGACTCAGCGACCAGCTTCAGTGTCACGTGTACTGGAGTCCCCACACTGGGGTTGTCGTCCAAGAGCGTCAGATGCGCTCGGCAGCGTGGCGGTGCCGAAAGCGCCGGAGGTGCCACGTCAACATCAACCACGCTGCCGGCGACTGCATAGGGGGCGACCGCTGCTTCGTAGAAGGCATCCGCGAGGGCCACGATGATCGAGTTGATCGCCGGCCCGTCGGTGAAGAAGTAGTCAGCCATCGTATTGTGGGCGTCCTGGTTGTCTGCGACTGCCTCCGTGACGGCGGCTTGGAAGTCCTGTGACTCCAGGAACTGCTTCTTAGAGTTCACCTTAGTTTGCTGGACCAGGTTCGGGTCAGCGAGCAGCAGTTGCAAGAGGCCCTGTACAAACTCCCTGATCTGGGAAGCAGCGAACGTTTCGGCGCCGAAGAGGTCGTTCATCTTGTCTATGACGACCTGAAGCGCGACGTACTTCGGATCCTTCTTCGCTCCCGTACCGGCGGCGCTGATGCCCTTCAGCTGCCCGTCACCCACGAGTGAGATGTCGACCGGGATCGCCTTGGTGTGATTGACCCCAACCAACACCACGTCGGAGAGGTCCACGTCGGCTGCCCAAGCGGACTCGGCAATCACTTTCTCCAGCAGGCGCAGGAAGATCGAGAGCATCTCCATGTAGGGATCGCCGTAGTCAACGATCTGGGACATGAAGTCGTAGAGCCGTACGTAGGTGGAGACGTCCTTCCGGAACAGGTCGAGCTCCTGGAGCTTTACCTGGTCTTCCTCCTCGATCGCCCGCGCGTAGCGGCGCCGGAAATCGTGCTGCGCCGGGCTGATCGCTGCCGAGAGAGCATTGTTGCCCTTCCGTGTCACCCACAGTTCGGCGACCTTGCGGACGTCATCCTCGGTGTAGATCCCGGCCTGGGCAAGCTTGTTAGCCAGGTGGACGACGACGTACGGGTCGGTCTCGGTCTCCAAAGTCGCGTTCTTGAAGTACGGCTCGAAGGCTGTCTTGATGTCCGCGGGCTTGTTGGCGAAGTCGATGACGAACGTCTTGCGCTTCTGCTCCCCGCCTGCGGTGCGGTGGGTGCGGTTGAGCCGTGAGAGCGTCTGCACCGCGGTGACCCCTGGCAGCTTCTTGTCGATGTACATCGCCGAGAGCAGGGGCTGGTCGAAGCCTGTCTGGAACTTGTTAGCGACCAGCATGACCTTGTAGGTGTCGCCTTTGAACGCGGCTGCCAGGTCAGCTCCGGCGCCGGGGTTCATATTGGCCTCGGTGAACTCGTCGTCCTCCGACGGCTGCGGGCCCCAGTTGCTGTGCCAGGTCTCGTCCTCGGGCATCGTCACCCCGCCCGAGAAGGCAACCAGGGTGCGGTAGTTGTACGAGGCGTCCTCGGCGCGGCGTTTGGCGATGTAGGAATCTATCGCCAGCTTGTACTTCACCGCGGACTTTCGTGAGCCGGTGACCACCATCGCCTTCGCCTTCCCTTCGAGGAGGTAGGCGACGTTGGCGTGGAAGTGCTCGACGATGATCTGTACCTTCTGGCTGACGTTCGTCGGGTGGAGCTGCACCCACCTCATCAGCCCCTTGCGGGCTGTAGCCTCCTCGACCTCCTTATTCCCGTCACCGCTCTCGGCCTTGCCGGCGATCTTCAACGCGGTGTCGTAGTGCTGGTAGCCCTTGAGGACGTCGAGGATGTAGCCCTCCTCGATCGCCTGCTTCATCGAGTACAGGTGGAACTCGCGCGGCTTGCCATCGGGTCCCTTGCGGCCGAACAGCTCGAGGGTCTTGCTCTTCGGCGTCGCGGTGAAGGCGAGGTAGGAGATGTTCTCCGACTCGGCACGCTCGGTCATCTCCGAGGCCAGTACCGACTCCACATCGACCTCGCCGCCCTCCTCGATCTCCTTGATCTCCTCGGCCGTCAGCACCTGCTTCAGCTTCGAGGAAATCTGCCCCGACTGTGAGGAGTGCGCCTCATCAGCGATCACGGCGAACCGCTTGCCCTTCAGGCCGGTGTCGGTCCGGATCTCCTCCAGCGCATACGGGAAGGTCTGCACCGTCACAGCGATGATGAGCTCGCCGCTTTTCAACGCCTGCGCCAGTAGACCCGACTTCGACTTCGCGCCAGCCTTACGGACGTCCTCGGGACTGATCGTCGCTACGATCTTCTTGTTCCCGTCGATCTGCCGAATCGCATCCTGCAGCTGGGAGTCGAGCACGGTACGGTCCACGACCACGATGACGGAGTCGAAGACCTTCTTGTCGTCGGCATCATGCAGTCGGGCCAGCCCGTGGGCGGTCCAAGCGATGGTGTTCGTCTTACCTGACCCGGCCGAGTGCTCGATCAAGTACCGGTGCCCGACACCCTCTTCCTTCACAGCGGCAACAATGCTCGTGACGGCCTCCCACTGGTGGAAGCGCGGGAAGAGCATGCTCGTGCGCCGCACCGAGGTGCCGGTGGTGACGTCCCACTCCTCCTTGGTCTGCACGATCATCAGCCGCCCGATGATGTTCAGCCAAGCGTGCTTCTCCCAGACGCGTTCCCATAGGTACTTCGTCGCCGACCCGCCGTCCGCACCAGGCGGGTTGCCGGCACCGCTGTCGAAGCCGATGTTGAACGGAAGGAAGTGGGTCTTGTCCCCCTCCAGCTTCGTGGTCATGGCCGCCAGGCCGTTGGAGACCGCGAAGTGCACCAGCGCACGGTGACCAAACGACAGCAGCGGCTCCGGGCGCCCGTTCGTCAGCGGTTTACGGTCGTGCTTGTACTGGTTGATCGCCTCGTCCAGCGACTGGGTGAAGTCGGTCTTCAGCTCCACCGTGGCCACCGGGAGCCCGTTGATGAAGAACACCAGATCGATGGTGCGCTGGTCGGCAGTCGAAAAGTGCACCTGCCGCACAACCCGCACCCGCATCGCCTCGTAGTGCGACACGGTGGTCGCGTTGAGAGAGGTTTCGGGGCGGAACTGCGCCATCTTCAACCGGCCGCCACCGATGTACTGAACCCCGTTGCGCAGGATGTTAAGCGTCCCGCCGCCATGCTCAAGCGGCTTGTCCAAAGCTGCGGTGAGCACGTCCAGGAACTTGGCCTGCGAGCCCGCCGCCTTCAGTGCCTTCTCGTAGGCCGGCTTCTGGGTCGCCTTCAGCCACTCGAACAGATCCGCCGGGAACAGCGCTCGCTCGCGGTCGTACTCGCCCCCGTCGTGGTCGTTCACCGAGTACAGCCAGCCGCGCGCCTCGAGGTACTCGCAGATCTCCTTCTCGAAGACCGCCTCGTTGTGGTCGGCCATCACGCCGCCTCTCGTACGTCGATCTGACCTGTCACGGCCGCCGTGATCAACGCATCGCGCCGTTCCCTAGAGAGCTCAATGAGCCGCTCCGACTCGGCGATGAGCCTGCCAATCTTCGCTACCTCCCCGTCGAGATAGGAAGCGATCCGGAGCTGTTCATCGAAAGGTGGCAACGCAACCCTCATCTGAGCGAGGTGGGTTGGGCCGAAGTGCTGGATCGTCGATCCTGTCTTGAGTGAATCAACCTGGTCAGTAAACTCGCCCGAGACTACGAACCACCGAATGAATTCCTTGCACATGCGCCCAGGCTTGATCCGAATGATCCCTGTGTAGGGGACCGCCCCCGCGGTTTCCTCAGTAACTTCGGAAACAGTCCCCATACTTGCGCTTGCACTGATGAGCAGATCACCAAGATCGACCCGGAAATGTGACCACCGCCGATCGACCTCGTTTGGGTCGAGGTAGTTGCAACCCTCAAGCGTCGATTGAGCCGTGCGCACTGAGCTGACCCTCAGGAGCGGGATGCCGTCATCGCGGAAGTCTGCAGCCATGATGCCTGGCCCCTCCTGAAACGTGATCGTGTAGCGGAGGGGCACGACGTCCCAGTGCCCTGGCACTGGTCCAGCTCCGGGAAGTCCGGAATCCTTGAGCGCAACGCCCTCATCAAGACCTCGCGCCACTGCGCCCGAGATCGCCGCCGCTTGCCGCTCTCTGAGCACCTCGATCAGGCGCTGCTGCTCTTCGATGAGGGTGTCGATGCGGGACGTCTCGCGGTCGAGGTAGTCGGCGATGGCTCGCTGTTCTTCCAGCGGCGGCACTGGGATCGCCATGCTGAGGAAGACGTCGGGGTAGATCCGAAGGCGCGACGACCAGATGCCGCGGGAGAGGCGAGTCATCTCCATCACGTACGGGGTCGATCGGTAGAGGTAGTCGTAATAATCCGGGCAGAAGGCTGCGTTCGGACGCGGCTTGTACACACCGTACGCGGGGCTCACGATGCCTGCCTGCTTCGAGACGCCGAGCGCCCCCATCCACGCCCACATCGTGTTGATGACGAGATCGCCCGCGTCCACGAGGCGGTAGCCATCGAGGCTCTCCGCTGCAGTCATCGTCACGTTCTTCTCTGACCTCGGGGTGATCCCGGTCAGGTGCGACACACTGAGAAGTTCCTCTGCGCCTTCGGACGAGACAGACAGTGACTCTGCCAGGAGTTCTTTGTTTCTGCTCCAGCGCCAGCGGGATGGGACGTTGCCGACCCAAGCCTGCTCAAGATCAAGCTGCGCTAGTGTCATCCCTCAACCTCCCGCAGCAGATCGAGGATCTTAGCGACCTGCTTCTCCAGGTCGGCGTCGATCTCCGCGAGTGGACGAGGCGGAACGTACTTGTAGAAGTGCCTCGTGAACGGGATCTCGTACCCCGTCTTGGTCTTGGCCCAGTCGATCCAGGCGTCGGGAACGTGCGGCTTCACCTCCGCATCGAAGTACGCCTGGATGACTTCGCGCTCTGCTGCCGCGCCGGCGGTCGAGCCGCCGTAGGTAAAGGGCACGTTCTCTGTGTCACGCTTCTTTGAATCGGGCTTCGGGTCACCCTTGCGGTTGACGACAGGGTTCCCGCCCTCGTCCAGCAGGGGGCGCTCGACGGTGACCGTCCAGTAGCCGAACTCGTCGTTGCGCAGCACCTTGGAGAGCTCGGGATCGGCGTCCTCGAAGTCGTCGTACAGCCGCAGGGCCTTGGCGCGGTCGGCGTCGCTGATCTCGCGTCCCTTGGCACCGAGGTTCTTGCGCATCTTGGTCCAGAACGACGTGCCGTCGATCAGTTGCACCTTGCCCTGGCGGTCGGGGTGCTTGGTGTTGTCCAGGATCCAGATGTAGGTGGCGATGCCCGTGTTGAAGAACATGTTGGTCGGCAGGGCGACGATTGCCTCGACGAGGTCGTTCTCCAGTAGCCACCGGCGGATGTTGGAAGGGCCGGATTCGGCGGCGCCGTTGAAGAGCGGAGAGCCGTTCATGACGATGCCGACGCGGCCGCCACCGTCCTCGGGTGCGCGCATCTTGTGGGCTAGGTGAAGCAGGAAGAGCATCTGTCCGTCGGAAGTCGCGGGGAGGCCCGGTGCGAAGCGGCCGTAGGGGCCGGCGGAGTCTCGCTCCTCCTTGACCGCCTTGGCGTACTGCTTCCAGTCCACGCCGTAGGGCGGATTGGACATGCAGTAGTCGAACTGGCGGCCCTTGAAGGCGTCGTCGGTGAGCGTGTTACCGAAGGCAATGTTGCTCGCGTCGTGGCCCTTGGCGAGCAGGTCGGACTTGCAGATGGCGTACGACTGCGGGTTGTACTCCTGGCCGTACAGGCCCAGCTTCGCGTCGGGGTTCCCTGCGAGCAGGTGCTCCTCTGCCAGGGAGAGCATGCCGCCGGTGCCGGCGGTGGGGTCGTACAGCGATCGGATGATGCCGCCTTCGGTGAGGTCGACATCCTTCTCCGCAAAGAGCAGGTCGACCAGCAGCCGGATCGCATCGCGCGGCGTGTAATGGTCGCCGGAGGTCTCGTTCGCTGCCTCGTTGAACTTGCGGATGATGTATTCGAAGGCGTCACCCATGTCGGCGTTCGACACCACATCGGGGTGAAGGTCGACCTTGCCGAAAGACTTGACGATCTCGCGTAGGAGCCCAGCCTTCTCCAGAGCCAGGATCTCCTTCTTGAAGTCGAAGTACTCGAACACGTCCACATCGCTGGAGAACCGGTCGATGTAGTCGGCCAGGTTGTCCGCCAGCCCGTCCGCGTCGGCCAGCAGGTTCGCGAACGAGTAGTTGGAGGTGTTGTAGAAGGTCCGTCCTGTGGCCTTCTTGACCTCGACCTTGAGCCGGTTCGGGTTCTCGAACTTCGATGCCAGCTCCCGTACCACCTCACGATCCGGCTCTAGCACGCAGTCGAGCCGCCGCAGGATCGTGAACGGGAGGACCACCGTCCCGTACTGGTTGGGGCGATAGGGGCCCCGAAGCTGGTCAGCGATTGACCAAATGAAACTACCGAGCGTGCTCACAAGTTCCTCACGAGAATCGTCTAGCGGTGCCGACCACTTTGCCAGAGCCAGCAGCCACGGTCCTACGGTTCGGCCAGCCACCGGAGTGCAACCCAGCACCGGCAGCGCATCCACGTCCCAGCACAATCCCAGCACGGCACGGATGACCAGGGATGACGACAGGTGACGAGAGGTCAGCTATCCCAGCACCATCCCAGTACGGGAAAAAACCAAGGGCCCGACCCCGAAGAGTCGGACCCTCTCTGACCTGCATGTTTGCCAGATCAGTGACGTGGTGATATGTCAGCCGCTACACATTGAACCGGAACTCCACCACGTCCCCGTCGGCCATCACGTACTCCTTGCCCTCCATGCGGGCCTTGCCGGCCGCGCGGGCCTCGGCGACGGAGCCGGTCTCGACCAGGTCGGCGAAGGAGATGACCTCGGCCTTGATGAAGCCCTTCTGGAAGTCGGTGTGGATGACACCGGCCGCCTCGGGGGCCGTGGCGCCCTTCTTGATCGTCCAGGCGCGGGACTCCTTGGGACCGGCCGTCAGGTAGGTCTGCAGGCCCAGGGTCTCGAAGCCGACGCGGGCCAGGGTGGCCAGGCCGGGCTCCTCCTGGCCGACGGACTGGAGGAGCTCCAGGGCCTCCTCGTCGTCCAGCTCGGCCAGGTCGGCCTCCAGCTTGGCGTTGAGGAAGATGGCCTCGGCGGGGGCCACCAGGGCGCGCTGCTCGTCCTTGAAGGCGTCGTCGGCCAGCTCGTCCTCGTCGACGTTGAAGACGTACAGGAAGGGCTTGACCGTCAGCAGGTGCAGGTCGTGCAGGATCTCGGCCTTCTCGGTGCCCTGGACGATGCCGGCGGAGAACAGGGTGTTCCCCTCCTCCAGGATCGCCTTGACCTCCTCGACGGCCTTGACCTTCGGGGCCACGTCCTTCTTGATCCGCGACTCCTTCACCAGACGCGGCAGGACCTTCTCGATGGTCTGCAGGTCGGCGAGGATCAGCTCGGTGTTGATGGTCTCGATGTCGTCCTTGGGCGAGACCTTGCCGTCGACGTGGACGACGTTCTCGTCCTTGAACGCGCGGATGACCTGGCAGATCGCGTCGGACTCACGGATGTTCGCCAGGAACTTGTTGCCCAGGCCCTCGCCCTCGGAGGCACCGCGGACGATGCCGGCGATGTCGACGAAGTCGACCGTGGCGGGGAGGATCTTCTGCGAGCCGAAGATCTCCGCCAGCTTGGTGAGCCGCGCGTCCGGGACGCCGACGACGCCGACGTTGGGCTCGATGGTGGCGAACGGGTAGTTGGCCGCCAGCACGTCGTTCTTGGTCAGGGCGTTGAACAGGGTCGACTTGCCGACATTGGGCAGACCGACGATTCCGATCGTGAGCGACACGTGACGACTTCCCGTAACTTCCCGTAGCGAGATTCCCGTGGCGGGGCGCCGGTACGGGAATGGTGTAAAGGGTCCGCGGCCCGGACGGGCCGGTCCCCCAGTCTACGGGTCCGCGCCGCGCCCCGGCCCCGTCCGGGTGATCGGCCGAACGCACGGCCAAGGGGGGTCAAAGGGCGTGTCCCATCCGGGGTTCCCGCGGTCCCCCGACCTACTTTGGTCGCGTGGAGCAACCCAGCACGCGTACCCCCCAGCGCAAGGTCCGCCGCGACACACCGGTGCCCCGCCCCGCCGCCCCCGTGGGACCGGGCGAGAGCAGCTCGGTCTTCCGGGCCCGGCGGCTGCCGGGCCGCACCCGGCCGCTACGGCCGCGCCGCCTGGACCAGCTGCCCCCGGCCCGCCTGACGGGCCTCGGCAGCGGGCTGCTCACCGCGCTGGTGATGCTGGCGGCCGGCAAGCTCGACGCCATGACGCTGGACGGCTCGCCCGCCGTCTACGGCGTGTGCTTCCTGCTCGCCTGCGCGGGCTGCGCCCTGTGGGTGCGCCCGGCCGAGGTGCTGACGGCGCCGGTGAGCGCGCCGATCGCCTTCGCGGTCGGCGCGCTGCCGATCAGCAGCAGCAGCGGCGGCGGCCTCGGCGCCCGGATCATGGGCCTGGTCACCGTGCTGTCGCTGCAGGCCGGCTGGCTCTACGCGGGCACTCTGCTCGCCGCGCTCATCGGGCTCTACCGGCGGGTCGCGCTGATCAGGCTGCGGCGGCGGGAACGGCACCAGCAGCGGAAGCGGCCATCGCGGCCCCCACGATCCCCGCGTTGTTCTCCAGGGCAGCAGGAACGATCTCGGCGCTGATCCCCTCGATCAGCGGCAGGAACCTGTCGGCCTTGCGGCTGACGCCGCCGCCGATGACGAAGAGTTCGGGCGAGAAGAGCATCTCCACGTGTGCGAGGTACTTCTGCACCCGGCGGGCCCAGCGTTCCCAGGTCAGCCCGCCGTCCTCCTTGGCACGGGACGAGGCGCGGGTCTCCGCGTCGTGGCCCTTGAGCTCCAGGTGGCCCAGCTCGGTGTTGGGCACCAGCCGGCCGCCGGTGAAGACGGCGCTGCCGATGCCGGTGCCGAAAGTGAGCACGACGACGGTGCCCTTGCGGCCGCGTCCGGCGCCGAAGGACATCTCGGCCAGGCCGGCCGCGTCCGCGTCGTTGAGCAGGGTGACCGGCGCGCCCAGGCGATCGCCGAGCAGGCCGGCCGCGTCCATGCCGATCCAGCCCTTGTCGACATTGGCCGCCGTCCGGGTCGTACCGCCGACGACGACGCCCGGGAAGGTCGCGCCGACGGGGCCCCGCACCCCGCCGAAGTGCCGCAGCACCTCCGCGACGCCGTCCGCGACCGCGTCCGGGGTGGCCGGGTGCGGCGTGAGCACCTTGAAGCGCTCCGCCGTCACCTCGCCGCGCGCCAGGTCGACCGGCGCGCCCTTGATGCCCGATCCGCCGATGTCCACGCCGAATACGTTCATGCCGACCACGCTACGGGGCGGCGGGCGCCGTCACCCCTCGGACGGCTGCACCTTTTCCGCGGCCTCCGCGCGCAGGTCGCGGCGGAGCTCCTTGGGGAGGGAGAAGGTGATGGACTCCTCGGCCGCGGTGATCACCTCGACGTCCCCGAAGCCGCGCTGCGCGAGCCACTCCAGGACGCCCTCGACGAGGATCTCCGGCACCGAGGCGCCCGAGGTCACGCCGACCGTGCCCACGCCCTCCAGCCAGGCCTCGTCGAGCTCCTCGGCGTAGTCCACCAGGTGCGCGTCGCGCGCGCCGGCGCCGAGGGCGACCTCGACGAGGCGGACGGAGTTGGAGGAGTTCTTCGAGCCCACGACGATCACCAGGTCGGCGTCGGCGCCCATCTGCTTGACCGCGGTCTGGCGGTTCTGCGTGGCGTAGCAGATGTCGTCGCTGGGCGGCGAGAGGAGGTTGGGGAAGCGGCCCTTGAGGGCGTCGACCGTCTCCATCGTCTCGTCGACGGACAGCGTGGTCTGGGACAGCCAGACGACCCTGTCCGGGTCGCGGACCTCGACGTTCGCCACGTCCTCCGGGCCGTCGACCAGGGTGATGTGGTCGGGCGCCTCGCCGCTGGTGCCGATGACCTCCTCGTGGCCCTCGTGACCGATGAGGAGGATGTCGTAGTCCTCATTGGCGAACCGGACGGCCTCCTTGTGGACCTTGGTGACCAGCGGGCACGTGGCGTCGATCGTCGCCAGCCTGCCGCGCGCGGCCTCCTCGTGGACCACGGGCGCGACGCCGTGCGCCGAGAAGATGACGATGTTGCCCTCGGGCACCTCCGCCGTCTCCTCGACGAAGATCGCGCCCTTCTTCTCGAGCGTCTTCACGACGTACTTGTTGTGGACGATCTCGTGGCGCACGTAGACGGGGGCACCGTACTGCTCCAGCGCCTTCTCGACGGCGATCACGGCGCGGTCCACGCCCGCGCAGTAGCCACGGGGGGCGGCGAGCAGGACCTTGCGGGCAGTGGGAGTGGTCATGGCGTCCATCGTACGGGGCGGCACCGACAGCGCGCCGGGCGCGGCTGGGGGACGATGACCAAGGAAACGTGACGATCAGGACCGTTTCCGACGAGGAACGTTCACAGGAACGTTCAACTGTTCACCCTGCTCACGGTGAAGGGACAGCCCGCATGCCCCCAACACCTGCACCTGCCTCTCCCGCCTCCGGCACCGGCACCGGAGGACTCCGCCGGGCGCTCGGCTTCCGGGATCTCGTCGTCTACGGGCTGCTGTTCATCGCCCCCATGGCGCCCGTCGGCGTCTTCGGCACGCTGGACGCCAAGTCGCACGGGGCGGTCGCGCTGGTCTACGTCGTGGCGACGGTCGCGATGGGGTTCACGGCCTTCTCGTACGCGCAGATGGTGCGGGTCGCCCCCAAGGCGGGGTCGGTCTACGCGTACGCGCGCGTGGGGCTCGGCGAGGGCGCGGGGTTCATCGCCGGGTGGATGGCGATGCTGGACTACCTGCTGATCCCGGCGGTGGCCTACCTCTTCTCGGGGATCGCGCTGCACGCGCTCGTCCCGTCCGTCCCGCAGTGGGTGTGGACGGCGATCGCGGTGGTCGTGACGACCGCACTGAACCTGTGGGGCGTGCGGGCCGCCGCACGGGTCGGCTTCCTGGTGCTGGCCATGGAGATCGCGGTGCTGCTCGTCTTCGTGGTCGCGGCGTGCGTGGCGCTCGCGGAACACGGGCCCCGGCGCGACTGGCTGTCCCCGCTCAGCGGGGTGGGCGGGTTCTCCTGGAACGCGGTGCTGGCCGCCGTGTCGGTGGCGGTGCTGTCGTACCTGGGCTTCGACGCGATCGCCGCGTTCGCGGAGGAGTCGGCCGGGGGGAGCGAGAAGGTCGCGCGGGCGGTGCTGACGTGTCTGGCGGTGGCGGGTGTGCTGTTCGTCCTGCAGGCGTACCTGGCCGCGCTGCTCGCACCGATGTCACCGCAGGAGCTGGCGGCGAAGCCGGTCCGCCAGGGGGCGGCGTTCTACGACACGGTCGATGCGGCGGCGGGTACGTGGCTGCACGACCTGGTGGCCGCGAGCAAGGCGGTCGGTGCGGCGTTCGCCGCGCTGGCCGGGCAGGCGGCGGCCGGGCGGCTGCTGTTCGCCATGGCGCGGGACCGGCGGCTTCCGGCCCTTCTGGCGAAGGTGGACCGGGGGTCCGGGGTGCCGCGGCCGGCCGTGCTGGGCTCGGCGGTCGTGACGCTGTGCGCCGCCGTGTGGGCGGCGCGACGGGACGACGGGCTGGACCGGCTGGTGTCCGTGGTGGACGTGGGGGCGCTGGTGGCGTTCGGGCTGCTGCACCTTTCGGTGCTGGGGTGGTTCGCGGTGCGGAAGCGCTCGCGCTTGGCGCGGCATGTGGTGGTGCCGCTCGCCGGCTTGGCCGTGGTGATCGTGGTGATCGCCCGCGCGGCCGGGACCGCCCAGGTGGTGGGCGGTCTCTGGCTGGCGGCCGGACTGGGCGTGCTGGGCGCCGAGATCTTCCGGCGTTCCTCGCCGGGGTGACCGCAACCCCCTGCCCCGTCACAGCCCGCCGCTAGGCTCGACCGCATGGCTGCAACCACGTCCCCCGAAGCGCCGCTCCCCGTCAGTGAGGTGAGCCGGCTCGTCGGCGGGTGGATCGACCGGCTCGGTGCCGTCTGGGTGGAGGGGCAGATCACCCAGCTGTCCCGGCGCCCCGGCGCCGGCGTCGTGTTCCTGACGCTGCGCGACCCCTCGCACGACGTCTCCCTCTCGGTCACCTGCTACCGCGCCGTCTTCGACCGCGTCGCCGACGTCGTCACCGAGGGCGCCCGCGTCGTGGTGCACGCCAAGCCCGAGTGGTACGCCCCGCGCGGCCAACTGTCGTTGCGGGCCGCCGAGATCAGGCCCGTGGGGGTCGGGGAGCTGCTGGCGCGGCTGGAGCAGCTGAAGAAGTCCCTTGCCGCGGAAGGGCTGTTCGCGGCGGAGCGCAAGCGGCCGCTGCCGTTCCTGCCGCAGCTGATCGGGCTGGTCTGCGGCCGCGCCTCCGCCGCCGAGCGCGATGTGCTGGAGAACGCCCGGCACCGCTGGCCCGCCGTGCGTTTCGAGGTGCGCAACGTCCCGGTGCAGGGCGTGCACGCGGTGCCGCGCGTCATCGAGGCGGTGCAGGAGCTGGACGCGCTGCCCGAGGTGGACGTGATCGTCGTGGCCCGCGGCGGCGGCAGTGTGGAGGATCTGCTGCCGTTCTCCGACGAGCAGCTGATCCGCGTGGTGTCCGCGTGCCGCACGCCCGTCGTGTCGGCGATCGGGCACGAACCGGACACCCCACTGCTGGACCTGGTGGCCGACCTGCGGGCCTCCACGCCGACGGACGCGGCGAAGCGGGTCGTGCCGGACGTGGGCGAGGAGCTCGCGCGCGTGCAGCACCTGCGCGAGCGCGCCCTGCGCTGTGTGACGGGGCTGCTGGACCGCGAGGAGCGCGGCCTGGCGGCGGCTCTGGCGCGCCCGTCCATGGAACGTCCGCAGCGGATGGTGGACGAGCGCGAGGAGCAGATCGCCGCGCTCGAGGGCCGGGCCCGCCGCACCCTGGGCCACCTGCTGGACCGGGCGGACTCGGAGCTGACGCACACCCTGGCCCGGGTGGTCTCGCTGTCCCCCGCCGCGACGCTGCGCCGCGGCTATGCGGTGCTGCAGCACGCCGACGGCTCCGTGGTGCGCACGGCGGACGAGGTCACGGCGGACGAGGAGCTGCGGGCGCGGGTCGCGGAGGGCGGGTTCACGGTGCGGGCCGTTGTCGGCCCCCCGGCCTAGGCTGGTGCGCATGGCAACGGAGGCAGAGGCAGAGGCGGCGCTGGGCTACGAGCAGGCGCGGGACGAGCTGATCGAGGTGGTGCGCCGCCTGGAGGCGGGCGGTACGACGCTGGAGGAGTCGCTCGCGCTGTGGGAGCGCGGCGAGGAGCTGGCGAAGGTGTGCCGCCGCTGGCTGGACGGCGCCCGGGCGCGGCTGGACGCGGCGCTGGCCCGGGAGGAGGAGGGGGCCGGCGAGGACTGACGGCCAGGGGGGCGACGGGGGGCGCGGAGTGACTCCCTCCACATTTAGTTGAAAGTTAATACACTTTGCGCCTAGAGTGGCTGTCGCCAGCTTGAAAACCCCACGCGACAGGTGGTGTCCCCCCATGACCCTCGCCCTCGACAAGGCCGCCCAGGACCTTCTCTTCCGCGCGGCCCACACGGCCAACGCGTTCACCGAGGAGCCCGTCACCGACGAGCAGATGCAGGCCGTCTACGACCTGATCAAGCTCGCTCCGACCGCCTTCAACCAGTCCCCGCTGCGCGTGGTCCTGGTCCGCTCCACGGAGGCCCGCGAGCGCCTGGTCCCCCTCATGTCCGAGGGCAACCGGGCCAAGACCGGCGCCGCCCCGCTGGTCGCGATCCTCGCCGCGGACAACGAGTTCCACGAGGAGCTGCCGGCCCTCTTCCCGGCCTTCCCGCAGGCCAAGGACCTCTTCTTCGCCGAGCGCGCGGCCCGCGAGTCGTCCGCCACGCTCAACGGCGCCCTGCAGGCGGGGTACTTCATCCTCGGCCTGCGCGCCGCCGGCCTGGCCGCCGGCCCGATGACCGGCTACGACGCCGCGGCCGTGCAGAAGGAGTTCCTGGACGACGACCACACGCCGCTGATGATCGTCAACATCGGCCGCCCGGCCGAGGACGCCTACCGCCCGCGCGGCCCGCGCCTGGACTTCGACCAGGCCGTGACGACCGTCTGAGTCGCACGACAGCACGACAGAGGGCCGGGCGCCGTTGCGGCGCCCGGCCCTCTGCGTGTTTCAGCTGCGTGTGTCAGCCCGCCGGCGACGCCGACGGAGCCGCCGCAGGCGCCGCCGCCTTCTCCGCCTTGAGCGCGGCGGCCATCTCCGTCAGCCGCTCCCACGACGCGGTACCGGTGACCACCGTCGTCACCCCGTTCCCCTCGTGCACCAGGGCGTTGTACTTCGAGCCCTCGTAGCGCTGCCAGGTGAGGCCGCCCGCCTGCACGGTCCTGTCGGTCTTCCCGGCCTGCTGGGTGGCATCGTCGACGAAGACGGCAGGCGAACCGTTGCTCTGCTCGACCCCCACGTACTCCGTCTGCGGGTCGAGGAAGCCCAGGTGCCACACGGAGCCCATCTTGCTCTGCGGCTCGTAGCGGACCGACGTCGCGCGCCAGCCCTCGCCGAGCCCCTCGGGCCCGGCCACCGCGTACGGCGCGGCGCGCCGGGCCGCGTTCAGCTCCACCTGGTAGCCGATCGTCCGCACCGGGTTCTTCCCGGCGTCGTGCGGGATGAACAGGTAGCTCAACCACGCCACCGGTATCACGACCGCCATGGACAGCACCATGTTGCGGATCTTCTGCTTCTTGCCGTCTCTGCCTGCCACGTCCCCCATCGTCCCCCATGCCTCTGCCGATCTTTACGCAGGTGGCCCGGCATGCCGCGAAACAGGCCTTGACGCTGCTCATGCGTGGGGGGCCCTGCTCATTCTCGCAATCAACAGATAAAGTCATGAGCACCCTCACCCACGGCCGCCGCCGTACAGAAAGGTCCGCCCGATGACCGATCATCACCTGCCGTCCCAGCTCGAGGTCAGCCCCGAGGCACCCGACAGGAACCTTGCGCTGGAGCTCGTCCGGGTCACCGAGGCCGGGGCCATGGCCTCGGGCCGCTGGGTCGGCCGCGGCGACAAGAACGGTGCCGACGGCGCGGCCGTGCGGGCCATGCGGGCGCTGATCCACACCGTCTCGATGGACGGCGTCGTCGTCATCGGCGAGGGCGAGAAGGACAACGCCCCGATGCTCTACAACGGCGAGCGCGTGGGCGACGGGACGGGCGCGGAGTGCGACGTCGCCGTGGACCCGGTGGACGGCACGACGCTCACCGCCAAGGGCATGGCCAACGCGGTCTCCGTGATGGCCGTCGCCGAGCGGGGCACCATGTTCGACCCGTCCGCGGTCTTCTACATGGACAAGCTCGTCACCGGCCCCGAGGCGGCCGACTTCGTCGACATCAACGCCCCGGTCGGCGTCAACATTCGCCGCATCGCGAAAGCGAAGCGCTCCTCCCCCGAGGACGTCACCGTCGTCGTCCTGGACCGCCCCCGCCACGAGGGCATCGTCAAGGAGATCCGCGAGGCGGGCGCCCGCATCAAGTTCATCGCCGACGGCGACGTGGCCGGCGCCATCATGGCCGCGCGCGAAGGCACGGGCGTGGACCTGCTGCTGGGCGTCGGCGGCACCCCGGAGGGCATCATCGCGGCCTGTGCGATGAAGTGCCTCGGCGGCACCATCCAGGCCAAGCTGTGGCCGAAGGACGACGAGGAGCGGCAGCGCGCGCTCGACGCCGGGCACGACCTGGACCGCGTCCTGCACACCGAGGACCTGGTCAGCGGGGAGAACGTGTTCTTCGTCGCCACCGGCATCACCGACGGCGAGCTGCTGCGCGGCGTCCGCTACCGCGCGGAGACCGCGACCACGCAGTCGCTGGTGATGCGCTCCAAGTCCGGCACGATCCGGCTGATCGAGTCCGAGCACCGGCTGTCGAAGCTGCGCGCCTACAGCTCGATCGACTTCGAGCGCCCGAGCTGATCTCGCCCCAGCCGACGCGCCCCAACGGGGCGCGGGGCGGTTTCTCCCCCAGCTACCGCTGGGAGGTACCCCCAGCGGCTCCGCCGCGTGGGCGCGACCAGCCACAACGGGAGATTGGTAGAGCACACG
>NZ_JBSFWU010000064.1:0-44123 GCF_053594995.1 Streptomyces sp. NPDC002536 | reverse complement strand
TATGGTGCTGCCGCGCCCCGTAAGGGGCAGGCGCGGCCGCGGCCGTCGGCGTCGCCGCGCTCCAGGCGGCCGACCTCGGCGGCGGCCCGGTGGGCTTCGGGCTGCTCGTCCTCGCGCTCAGCGGCGGGCCCGTCCTCGGGATCCGCTCCGCACGGCGCATCCTGCCCGGCTTCTCCCGGCGCAGGCTGCTGGTGCTCGCGCTGGCCCTGATGGGCGTGGCGCTGCTGGCGGCCGGCCTGGTGCCGGACCCGACGACCGTGCTGCTGCTCCTGCTGTTCGCGGGGTTCTGCGCGGGCATCGTCGCGAGCACCGGGCACGCCCAGCTCGACCAGGAGACCGAGGAGGACCGCAGGGCCCGGACGACCGAGCACCTGCACGCGGTCGTCCGCGTCGCCGTCGCCGTGGGCGCCGTCGCGGCGCCGCTGCTGGCCGCCGTCATCGGGCCGCACCGCATCGAGCGCGGCAGCTTCGTCTTCGCGCACGGCGGCGCGGCGTTCACGCTGATGCTCGTGGGCGCCCTGCTGCTGCCGGTCGCCGCCGTCGTCCTCGGCAAGACCGACGACCGGCACGGCGTACCGTTCCGGCGCGACCTGATGGAGGTGCTGCGGGGCGGCGACCCCGAGCAGGCTCCGGCGAGCACCGGTTTCTTCATCGCCTTCGAGGGCGGTGACGGCGCGGGCAAGTCCACCCAGGTCCAGGCCATCGCCGACTGGATCCGTGCCAAGGGCCACGAGGTCGTCGTCACGCGCGAGCCGGGTGCGACGGCCGTCGGCAAGCGGCTGCGGGCGATCCTGCTCGACGTCGCGTCGGCCGGTCTGTCCGACCGGGCCGAGGCCCTGCTGTACGCAGCCGACCGCGCCGAGCACGTCGCCTCCGTCGTCCGTCCGGCGCTGGAGCGCGGCGCGGTCGTCATCTCCGACCGCTACATCGACTCGTCGGTGGCGTACCAGGGCGCCGGGCGCGACCTCGCGCCCACCGAGATCGCCCGGATCTCGCGCTGGGCCACGGACGGCCTCGTCCCGAACCTGACGGTGCTGCTCGACGTCTCGCCCGAGACCGCGCGCGAACGTTTCACCGAGGCGCCCGACCGGCTGGAGTCCGAGCCGGCGGAGTTCCACCGGCGCGTCCGGACCGGGTTCCTGACCCTGGCCGCCGCCGACCCCGCGCGCTACCTCGTCGTGGACGCGGGCCAGGAGCCGGAGTCCGTCACCACGGTCGTGCGGCACCGGCTCGACCGGCTGCTCCCGCTCTCCGAAGCCGAGGTCAAGGCCCAGGAGGAGGCGCGGAAGGCGGCCGAGGAGGAGGCACGGCGCAAGGCCGAGGAGGAGGCCCGGCGCAAGGCGGAGGAAGCCGCCCGCAAGGCCGAGGAGGAGCGGCTGGAGCGCGAGCGCCAGGAGCAGCTCGCGAAGCAGCGCGCCGAGGCGGAGGAGCGGCTGCGCCGCGAGCGCGAGGAGGCGGAGCGGCGCGAGGCCGAGCGCCTGGCCGCGGAGGCCGCCCGCAAGGCGGAGGAGGAGCGCAAGCGCCGCGAGGCGGAGGAGCGCGCCCATGCCGCGGAGCAGGAGCGCCTGCGCAAGCAGGCGGCGGAGGAGGCCAGGCTGCGCGCCGAGGCCGAGGAGCGTCGCCTGGAGAAGCAGCGCAGGGCCGAGGAGGCGCTGCTGCGCGCGGAGCGCGCGCGGCTGGCGGAGGAGGCCGGGGCGGTCGCCGACACGGACGCGCCTGTGGGCGACGTGCCGTCCCTGCAGAAGCCCGCGGCCCCCGCGGCCCCCGCGGCCCCCGCGGCCCCCGTGGCCGTTGATGCGCCGACCGTCGAGACGCCGGTGCCTGGTGCGAGTGAGGTGCGCGATGCGGACGAGACGCGGCAGCTGCGCGTGCCGTCCGGGGACGCGGTGACGGTGGAGACGCCGGCGCCGGGCGGTGCCGTCGACGCGCCCACCGTGGAGACCCGGACCGCCGCTCCCGACGCGGACGAGACCCGGGTGCTCCCCACGGCGGGTGACGCACCGACGGGTGATGCGCCGACCGTCGAGACGCCCGCCCCGTCCGGGCCGCGTGACGCCGAGACCGTCCAGGCGCCCGTCGTGCACAAGCACGACCCGCACACCGCGCTCTCCGCCGCCGAGGACGAGACCGCCGTTTTGCCGCCGGTGCCCCCCGTGGTGGCCCCGCCGGTGCAGCAGCAGCGCGTCACCTGGGGCATGCAGCAGACGCCCGAGACCCCTGCCGAGGCGCCCGCCCCCCGGAAGATGCCCGAGCGGCCGGAGGACCCGGCCGATCGCGTGCCGTCCTGGCTGTTCCGGCCGGAGGACGAGGAGCGGCGCGAGCCCGCCGCCCCGGCCATGGACCCGGACGGCGAGCGCACGCGCGAGCTGCCGCCGGTCGATGCCGACGGGCAGCAGTCCGGCCGGCCGTCGCGCCGTCGGCCGGAGTGGGCGGACGGCCGTTCCCTTGCGGACGACCTGCTCGGCCCGCGGGACGGGAAGCGGGACAAGAAGCGGGACGAGAAGGACGACGACGGGCGTCGCCGCGGCCGTCGCTGACGCTCCGTGACGGCCGGCGACCCCGCGTTGTCAGTGCCGTGTCCCACAATGGGAAGCCGCAGGACGACAGCGCGGAGGAAGCCATGGCGGTGTGGGACGACCTGGTCGGCCAGGACCGGGTGACGGAGCAGCTCGCCGCTGCCGCGCGCGATGCGGACGCGCTGGTCACGGCGGTGGAGGGGGCGCCCTCTCCGGCCGCCTCGAAGATGACGCACGCGTGGCTGTTCACGGGCCCGCCCGGTTCCGGGCGGGCCACCGCCGCCCGCGCGTTCGCGGCCGCGCTGCAGTGCGTCAGCCCGGATCGCGCGCTGGGCGGCGCGCCGGGCTGCGGCTTCTGCGAGGGCTGCCACACCACCCTCGTGGGGACGCACGCCGATGTCGAGATCGTCCGTACGGACCTGCTGTCCATCGGCGTGAAGGAGACGCGCGACCTCGTGCGCCGCGCCCAGCTGTCGCCCGCCGGCGGCCGCTGGCAGGTGATCGTGCTGGAGGACGCCGACCGGCTCACCGAGGGCGCGGGCAACGTCCTGCTGAAGGCCGTGGAGGAGCCCGCCCCGCGGACGGTCTGGCTGCTGTGCGCGCCGTCCCTGGAGGACGTGCTGCCGACGATCCGCTCCCGCTGCCGCTCCCTCACGCTGCGCACGCCGCCCGTGGCGGCGGTCGCCGACCTGCTGGCCCGCCGCGACGGCATCGACCCCGCGCTCGCCGCCCAGGCGGCCCGCGCCACGCAGGGGCACATCGGCCGGGCCCGCCGCCTGGCCACCGACGAGCGCGCCCGCGCCCGCCGCGAGGCCGTTCTCCGGCTGCCGCTCCGCGTCGACGACATGGGCGGCTGCCTCAAGGCGGCGCAGGAGCTGATCGACGCGGCGGCCGAGGACGCCAAGCAGGTGGCCGAGGAGGTCGACACGAAGGAGACCGAGGAGCTGCGCGCCGCGCTGGGTGCCGCGGCCGGCACCGGCGGCCGTCTTCCGCGCGGCACCGCGGGCGCGATGAAGGAGCTGCAGGACCGTCAGAAGCGCCGCGCGACGCGCACCCAGCGCGACAGCCTGGACCTCGCCCTCACCGACCTGACCGGGTTCTACCGCGACGTCCTTGCGATACAGCTGGGTTCGCGGACGGAGCTCGCCAACGCCGAGGCGCGCGATTCCCTGGAGCGGATCGCCCGCGCCTCGGGCCCGGAGGGGACGTTGCGCCGCATCGAGGCGATCCTGGACTGCCGCCGCGCGCTCGACCGGAACGTGGCCCCGCTGCTGGCGGTCGAGGCGATGACGGTGGCGCTGCGGGCCGGTTGACCCCGGTGCCCGAGGGGCGGGTGAGTAGTACGAGGAGGAGTGGGCACACCGCAGGTTGGGTGATTCCTCACTCGTACGAGGCCGTGTGAGCTTCAAGGCTGGCCAAGTCCGGTATCCGTCCGGATACGCTCCGTATGCGCGCGTAGTCCTACGCATGTCCGCATGTCCTACATATGCCTTACGCCCACCTGTCTCCACACAGAGGGACCAGCCGATGGACACCAGCCGTCTCCTCCGCACCTCCGGCACCCTGATCGCGGCCGCGGCCCTGCTGCTCTCCGGCGTCGCGGCCCAGGCCACGGTGAGACCGCAGGGCGAGGGCGACGGCCGCTCCGCGGGCCTGCCGCCGGACCCCGCCGCGGGGGCGCAGCGCCCCGTCCTCTCGGGCATCCCCGCGGCCGCGCCCCTGCTGGCCCCGCTGCCCGCGCGGGTGCCCGCGGCCCTGCGGCGCTATTACGGACAGAAGCCCTCCTGGCACGCCTGCACCGGCGCCAAGGGTGCGGGCTTCGAATGCGCCACCCTCAAGGCCCCGCTGGACTACGGCAGGGCGCGCTCCGGCGGCGACGTCCGCCTCGCGGTTGCCCGCAAGCGGGCCACCGGGCCCGGCCAGCGCCTCGGCTCGCTGATGGTCAACCCCGGGGGCCCCGGCGGCTCGGCCGTCGGCTTCCTCCAGCAGTACGCGGGCGGCGGCTACCCCGCCGCCGTCCGCGCCCGGTACGACATCGTCGCCATGGACCCGCGCGGCGTGGCCGGCAGCGAGCCCGTCTCCTGCCTCACCGACGCGGAGATGGACGCCTACGCCCAGGTCGACCAGACCCCGGACAACGACACCGAGGTCCGGCAACTGGTCGCGTCCTACAAGAAGTTCTCCCACGGCTGCGCGGCCCGTTCGGCCCGGATCCTCCCGCACGTCTCGACCATCGACGCCGCCCGCGACATGGACATCTTCCGCGCCGCCCTCGGCGACGAGAAGGTGCACTACATCGGCGCCTCCTACGGCACCTTCCTCGGTGCCACCTACGCCGGGCTCTACCCGTCCCGCGTCGGCCGGCTCGTGCTCGACGGGGCGCTCGACCCCTCCCTCGACGCCGAGCAGGTCAACCGCGACCAGACAACCGGCTTCCAGACCGCCTTCGCCTCCTTCGCGAAGGACTGCTCCGCCCACGAGGAGTGCCCGCTCGGCTCCGACAACGTCACCGACGCGGGCAACACCCTCAAACGCTTCTTCCGTGACCTCGATCACCACCCCCTCGCCACCGGCACCTCCCGGCAGCTCACCGAGAGCCTCGCCACCACCGGCGTGATCGCCGCCATGTACGACGAGGCCGCCTGGCCGGTGCTGCGCAAGGCCCTGCGGGACGCCCAGACCGGCGACGGGGCCCTGCTGCTCAAGCTGTCGGACATCTACTACGAGCGCGACCAGCACGGCCACTACGCCAACCTCATGGCGGCGAACTCGGCCGTGAACTGCCTCGACCTGCCCCCGGCCTACCGCAGCCCCTCGGCCGTCCGCCGCGCCCTCCCGGAGTTCGAGAAGGCCTCCCCGGCCTTCGGCGAGAGCTTCGCCTGGGGCTCCCTGAGCTGCGCCTACTGGCCCGTCCACTCGACCGGCACCCCCCACCGCATCCCGGCCCGGGGCGCCGCCCCCATCCTCGTCATCGGCACCACCCGCGACCCGGCCACCCCCTACCCCTGGGCCCGCTCCCTGGCGTCCCAGCTGTCCTCGGGCCGCCTGCTGACCTACGACGGCGACGGCCACACCGCCTACACCCGCGGCAGCACCTGCATCGACACCGCGGTGAACGACTACCTCCTCACCACCACCCCGCCGCCCGCCTCCCGGCGCTGCTCCTGACCGGCCAACCCCCTCCGGACCACCGTGGTCGGAGCACCCCCGGAGACTGTGTAGACTTGGGCGCGTTGCTGATGACGACCTCTGGTTGCGTCAGCTTGCCGCCTTAGCTCAGTTGGCCAGAGCAACGCACTCGTAATGCGTAGGTCTCGGGTTCGAATCCCGAAGGCGGCTCCGAGAAACCCCAGGTCAGATAGCCGCTGACCTGGGGTTTTGTGTTGCTCGGGGCATGGCGCGTCACACGGTCGGGGTTCCGTGGATGGCTTGCGTGAGCGATGCGTGAGCGGAGCGGCTCGGTGCCCTGCTTCTCGGACTTCTTCCGCTTGGCCTTCTCCTGGGCCTGGGCTTTCGCTTTGTCCTTCGCCTTCCTGGCGGCCTTGCATGCCTTCTTCGCCTCGGACTTGCGCTGGAGGGGAACGAAGAGGTCGGTCACCTTGCCGGGATGCAGCCAGGAGCCGTCCTCCTGGGTGAAGACGAGGCCTGTGGCAACGGCTTCTCGCCCGTCTGCGAGGCCCGCAGAGTCGCCTTGATGTGCAGGCGTGTGGCGGGGCCGGTGACGCGGCGGGCGGCATCGCATCGATCGCTGCCTTCATCGCCTTGCGGAGGCTGCGGTTTCCCTGCCTCCTCCAAGGGGCGGTCGCCAACTCGGCGATCACGGCCCGCCGTTGGGCACTCTGCTCCAGGAGTCGAAGTGCGCGCCGGAGATGGCCGTGCGCATGCGCCTGCCCGCGTGCCACTGATCGAGCCATTCGCCGACGGTGAGCCTCCTGATGAGATCCTGGCCGGACTCGAGGCGGCGCCTCATCTCTTCGGCGTCCGGCAACGGAGCCTTCTCGATGCCGACTTGCGTCAGCATCGCGGCAATCGGCTCCGTACCCTCGGGGCCGTCGGTGTCGGCGAGCCCAAGGAGGGCGCGTATGTGGTCGAGGTCGGCCTGGGCCACCTTGAGGCTGGTGTACCCGCCGCGCGAGAAGGGCTGCCTGCCGCCGCCCTCACGGGGCCGCAGCTCTTGGCGCATGGAGTACGTGCAGTGGTTCCAGGCGGCGGTGGAGCGGGCCGGGATCGCCCCCGGCGAGGTGGGCCGCGCGCGTGTGTGGCGTACGGCAGGGGGCGACGCATGCGCACCGGGCGCCGATTCGTACCCGTCCGGTAATTAATCCATCCTGTTCCGGTCTTTTACTGCGCCCGAGAGCCCGACCTAGAGTCGTGGCATCGGGAATGACGGCCAACTATGCACGGTGCTGCGATAAATCGGCCCGCAATTGGTCTTTCTCTTCCGGCGTGCGGCGCGATTATCGTCGATTCGTCGATTCGGCTTGGTGCTTTCCGCAGTCCGTAGGGAGAGCATCCGCCACATGGAATACCTGGGAGCATTCGTGACGACCAAGCAGGAAGATCAGCAGATCTCGCGGCATCGTGCGGAACCGGCCCGCCCGACACCGCCCGGGCGCCCGCCGCGCTGGAAGCAGACCATACTCACCTTCGTCGGCATCTACCCGATGCTGACGATCTTCCAGCTGGCCTTCGGGAAGTACCTGGCCGCCCTTGCCCTCCCGGTCCGCGTCCTGATCATCGTCGCGGTCATCGCGCCGCTCGCCACCTATGTCGTCTTCCCGGCCCTGACCAGGCTGGCCGGACCGCTGATGAAGCCGGCGGCGCCGCGATCGGGGCCCATCAGCTGAATCAACACCGAAACGGGGGAATTTCCGCATGTCTCAACTCCTGCCCGAAAACGATCGGGCCGGGGGTGCCCTCCTTGCTATGGAGGGCACCCGTACGCGTACGGTGCTCATGGATTTACGCGCGCTGGATAAATTCCTGGAGCTGTGCACCGAGGAATATCTGAGCTGCACTCCGCAGGATCCGCCGGGCTTTTTCGCCGTACTCGTCGGTTCATTGTTCGGCGATATCGCTCATATCAACCGGCTTGAGTTCGCGCGGAACGTAAGGGCGTCCGACCTTGCCGCGGAGGCGGAATTCGCGGCCAATATCGTGCCCTGCTTCGGCGCCGCGTACCGCAACAAGCGTCGCGGCTACTGGTGCGATGCGCGGGACCTCCTGCGCATCGACCGGGAGGCGCAGCGTGACGGTCTGGACATCGTCGGCTCCGTCCATCTGCACCCCGACTGGCACCGGATCGGCCCCGAAAACGAGCGTGGGCTGCGGATCAGTGAGCAGCCGACGCCGATGGACCGCCACATGTTCGCCAACACCGGCTGGCCGATCAACATGATCTGCTACCTGGAGAGCCGGGAGTCGGTCGTGCAGCCGACCCTCGGCGCCTGGGCACCGCCGCCCGGCGTCCCCGGCGAGGGCGTACCGGGCGCCTGCGCGCCGCTCGCACTGCGGTTGCGCGACGGCGCGGGAGAACTCCTGGAAGGGGACTCGCTGCGGCTTCCCCCGATCGAAAGGGTGAGGTGAACCATGCACCTCGTCATCGCCTGGTGGGATCTGGCCGAGTCGTCCCAGACCATCGATTCGCTGCGCGCCTATCTTCGCGACGAGGCCGTGAACGCCTTCGCAGAGGTACCGGGGCTGCGTCTGAAGACCTGGCTCTCCGACAGGGCCGCCAACCGTTGGGGGGCGATGCTCCTGTGGGAGTCGCGGGAGGCCGCGGCCCAGCCGCTGCCCGGCCGCGCGCCGGCGCTGATCGGCTTTCCGCCCACCGCCTATTGGGCGTTCGACGTGGAGGCGACGGTCGAGGGCCGGTATGCCCAGGAGGCGCTTGCCGGGCTGGGGCTCGCCTTCGAGCGGTGAGCGCCGCGTAGACGGCCCTTCCGGACCCTCCGGTCCGTCGAGCAACGTCCTTTCTGTACTGCAAAGTTCAACCATTGCCTGATTTCAGGGGTGGTTTACAGTGTGGGCGTCGCTTGAGCTGTAGGGGGATCTGGTGGCAACGAATCTTTCCACCTGGAAAAAGGGACTGCTGAAGTCGGCCGCCCGTCCCTGGGCGGCCGACCTTCCCTTCCTCACCTGTGGTGGACCCATGAACATCGAACTGCGTCACTTCCGTTATGCCATAGCCGTCGCCGAAGAGCTCAGTTTCACCCGCGCCGCCCAGCGCCTGCACGTCGCCCAGTCGGCGCTCTCGGCCCGGATCAAGGAGATGGAGGCGGAGCTCGGCGTCGCGCTCTTCCACCGGACCACTCGACGCGTGGAGCTGACGGAGGCCGGCAAGAGATTCGTCGCAGAGGCCGAACACGCCCTGCGCCACCACGAAGAGGCGTTGCGCCAGGCCCGTGAGGCCGCGAGCAGCATAAGAGCCAGACTCAAGGTCGGGTTCCAGGGTGTGGGGGCGTTGGAGCTGACGCCCCTGATACTTGAGGTGTTCGAGGGTCGATGTCCCGGCGTGGAAGTCGAAATGTGCCGCTATGACTGGGACGACCCCTCAGCCGGCGTCAACACCCAAGAGGTCGATGCGGCGTTCGTACGCCCGCCGTTCCAGGCCCGCGACCTGAACATGGAGCCGCTGTTCGCGGAGCCCCGGGTCGCGGCGCTGCCGCATCGCCACCGTTTCGCGACCCGGCCGCACGTCCATATCGCCGAACTGCTCGACGAGCCCTTCGTCCTGCGTCGCAGTCCCGACCGGATCTGGGCGGACTACTGGATGTGTGCCGAGTACCGGCGGCGGCTGGACATGCCGCGGCTGGTCGAGGTCTCCAGTGCGGACGACGAGTTGCAGGCGGTCGCGGCCGGCCGGGCCATCAGCATCACACCGGCCGCCGCCGCCCGCTTCTACCCGCGCTCCGGCATCGTCTACGTACCGGTGGAGGGCGTGAGCCCCAGCACCGTCGCGCTCGCCTGGCCGCAAAATGCCATGAATCCGGCAGTGGTGGCCTTCGCCAAGGCGGTCCGGCAGGTCTGCCGCGCCAAGCCCCACGTCCTGCGCACGATCACCGACCCGATGGGCACGTTCACCCAGGGCCTGAAGGGGCGCGCGGGATAACCGTCCCCGGCACGGCAGGCGGGCGGGCCAGCCGACCGCGGAGGGCGAGCACGGTGCCGGGCGCGGCATGCCTCCCGGCCGCCGGCCCGCCCGGCCCCCCCCTCTTACGTGGCTGCCCGCCGCCTGTCTCTCAGCCGCCGCAGCCCGCCCCGACGGGGACGCGAGGCGCCTCCGCCCGCCGTTCCACGGCCCGCAGCCGCACCTGCGCACCGTGGTTCAGCGTCGGCATCGGCCGGGGGTCGGGGTCCGGCACGAACCGCTCCCCGTCCGCCCGGTAGGTCCATGCGGGGCCGCGTTCGACGAGACGGGCCAGCGCCCAGGCGAAATCGCTGATGCTCTGCTCGGTGATCCCGGCACCGATACTGGCCCGGAGCGCGCTGCCGCTGCCATGGCTGTTGCCCAGAAGGTGCTTGACCAGCGGGTGGGCGCAAAAACGCCCGGTGCGTACGGCGATGCCGTATTCCGCGGACAGTGCCGCCGACAACAGGCCGGGCTCCCACCCCTGCACACTGAACGTCACGGTACCGACCTTCGGATGCCGTTCGTCCCACATGCGGTAGAGGTGCAGGCCGGGAATGCGGGCGAGCTCCCGCTCCAGCAGAGCGGTGAGCCGCTGCTCCTCTTCGACGAGACCGGAGCGGAGCGGGTCGTACAGCAGCTCGCACGCCGTCGCCAGCGCGTAGTTGCCCAGGAAGTTCGGCGATCCGGCCTCGTGCCGCTGGGGGGAAGGCGCCCAGGCCACCGTCGGCAGATCGACGTGCCGGGTGGCCCCGCCGCCCGCGAGGTAGGGAGCCGCGCTGTCCAACCAGTCGGAGCGGCCGACCAGCACGCCGGCGCCGTATGGGGCATAGAGCTTGTGCCCGGAGAAGGCCACATAGTCGACGTCCCAGCCGGACATGTCCACTGGCCGGTGCGGCGCAAGCTGTGCGGCGTCCACCACGGTCCGTGCGCCGTATCGGCGTGCCACACGGGCGAGTTCGGCGACCGGCCACAGCTCACCGGTCACGTTGGAGGCCCCGGCGATGGCCACCAGGCGGGAGCCGCCGGCCCGGCCGCCGCTCCGCGTCGCTGCGGCCAGCGCCGCGTCCAGGAGCGCCAGGGCATGCTCCGGGCTGTCGGGTACCGGCAGCCGGTGCACGGTGCGCCGCTCCCACGGCAGGAGATTGGCGTGGTGCTCGGTGGCGAAACCGAACACCTCGCACTCCTCCGGCAGGGCGTGGGCCAGCAGGTTGAGCGAGTCGGTGGTGTTGCGGGTGAAGATCACCGTGTCATCGGGCCGGGCGCCGGTGAAGGCGCGCACCGATTCCCGGCAGGCTTCCTGCAGTTCCGTACAGACAGTGGAGGGGAAGCCGTCCCCCCGGTGCACACTGCCGTACCAGGGCAGTATTTCGTCCACCGCAGCGCGCACACGCGTGGCGCACGGCGCGGTCGCAGCGTAGTCCAGATCGAGTCGGCGGACTTCTCCGCCGGTCACCAGGGGCACCCATTGCCGGTCCCCCACCATTGCCAGCTTTCCCATCGATTCAGCCCCCGTCATGTTTCCCCCGATATCCCCCGATGCCCTACGCACCGTTCACCGACACGGCAGCAGCGCGGTCTCCTGGCCCCCGGCCACAGCCGGGATGACCGACATGACCGCCCCTGCCGCGACATCGGTACGGACACCGTCGGCGAAGCGGATGTCCTCGTCGCCCACGTAGACGTTGACGAACCGACGGATCTCGCCGGCCTCGTCGGTGACCCGGTCGCGGATCCCCGGGAATCGGTCTTCCAGGGACGTGAGGACCTCCGCCACGGTGGTGCCGGACGCAGTCACCTCGACTGCGCCTGCCGTGTAGCTGCGCAGGATGGTCGGTATACGCACGGTTACGGACATGGTTATCCGTTCTCCCCTCGGTCCAGTGTGGTGTCGACCGTACGGCGGGGGAGCAGAGCAGGGGAAAGTCCATTGCGGGCGTGATTTATCACCCCGTCGGCCACAATTGCCGCGCGTCGGCCAGCGCTTCTCTGCGGCGGTCTCGGGCGGCCATGTCGGCGACCAGTTCCCGGACGGCGGATGTCCTGGGCCGCGCAGCTCCCGGCGATGCGCAGAGCCTGGTAGCCCTCGGCGAGGCGGCCCTGTCGGCTGTAGGCGCGGGCGGATTCACCCCACAGGGCGGCACGGCGCTCGGCCTCGGCCATGGCCCGGCCGACCGCGAGCCATGCGTTGCCGTGATCGCTCGGCATCGCCTTCACCGGGACCCACCTTCCCGGCATCACACCGGCCCCGCTGTTCACCGAGACCCTCGGCCTCGTCACCGGCACCCACCACTCCCGGACACGACCGGAACCCCTACCGGTGCGGGCTCTCAAGGACGAGCAACTGGCCCTGCTCAGCGGAGACTTCGCGACCCGCGGCCACATCGACGCCCCCGTCCCCCTCGAACCGCCCCTGCCAACCCGCACCGTCACCCTCCTGCACCGTGAAGGCGCCTACCAAAGCTCCGCCTCCCGCGCCTTCGCCCGGCTCACCCACGACCTTGTCCGCACCCGCGGATACACCCCCGCCCCTGTGAACCGCCGGCCCGGCGCCGACCTGCACGGACAGGCGCCGGGCCGGCGGTGCGTGCCCCGCCTCACCCCGCGTCGAGCAGTTCCCACACCCGCAGAGTGGCCGCCGCCGTCCGGGACGGGTCCGCGTGGGCGATGTCGTGCCGGAAGACGGTCCTGCCCGGCTGGGGTGTGTGGTGGGTGTGGGTGACGGTGCGGCAGGTGTCGAAGACGAACATGGGGCGCCGGAAGAAGGCGACGAGGCTGCGGATCGGGGCGCGGACGGCGGGGAGCACGGTGGGGCCGGGGGTGGTGAAGAGGCGTTCGCGGGCGGTCGTCGCGAGTTCGATCATCTCGATGAACGACCACTGGTCGGCCACTTCGCACTGGCTGCGCAGGAGGGTGGTCTCCCATTCCCGCGGGGCGAGGAGCTCCGGGCCGAGGGCGAACGGCTGCCGGGTGCGGGCCTGTTCGCGGAAGGTGTGCGGTGACAGGCGCTCGGCCGCGGTGAATCCCGCGAGGAGGTCCGGGGGGAGAGCGCCGGGCTCGGCGGACAGGGTCCCGGGTTCGGCGACGCCGAGCACGCGCAGGACGAGGCGGACCCGGGCGGCGGTGCGGCCCCCGGCCTCGTAGTCCATGGTCAGTACGAGCCACTCGCCCGGGCCGTCGGTGGCCAGCCGGGCCCGGACGTCGAGCCAGGGGGTGTCCGCGAACCGCAGGTCGGGGGTGGTGTAGTCGAGGCGGGCGGTGCGGACGACGACCGCGGTGCGGTGTTTGTGCACGAGGTGCGGGAACGGCGTGAGGTGTTCGGCGAACCAGCGGGCGAGGCCGTTGGCGGCCAGGTCGAAGAGGGCCCGCGGCCGGAGTTGGAGCGGGCTGAACCGGGTGGGGTACAGGGGTTCGCGGAAGGTGGTGTCGCGGGCGTCGGCGGTCACGTCAGCCTCCCGCGATGGCGGTGAGGAACTCCACCTGGTCGGCCTCCGCCAGCGGCATGCCGAGATCCGGGGCGGCGACCCGTTCGCCGTTGAGGAAGAGCTGGTGGCTCCGGCGGATCTGCCCGTTCGCGTCGCGCAGGACCTGGCGTAACTGCGGGTGCCGTCCTTCGAGTTGGTCCAGGGCCGCGCCGAGGGTGCCGGCCTCGACCTGTACGGTGCGCTCGTAGTTCACCAGGCGCAGCATGATGCCGCTGAATCGGATGATCATGTGGGGTTCCTGCCTTTCTGCTCAGCACACATGCCGAGGTTGATTTCCAGGAGGTCCTGGGTGCCCGCGCCCGCGAGCAGTCCGTGGACCTCGCGCAGGAACATGCCGTAGCGGGGGTCCCCGAAATAGGCGTGCCCGCCCAGGACTCTGAACGCCTCGTTCACGGCGGCCAGCGCCTGTTCGGTGACGTGGTGCTTGGCGGCGGAGATCACCGGGTCGAAGACGGGGTCAGCGTCCCCCGCATCGAGCCGGGCGAGGGCCCGGTGGACGATGGCGCGGGAGGCCTCGACGGCGATGTACATCCGGCCGACGGCCGCCTGCACGTTGGGCAGGTCCATGAGCGTCTGCCCGTAGCGGACGCTCTCCCGGAGCCGGGCCGCCGTGTCCTCCAGCAGTCTCCGTATCTGGCCGGTCGTGAACGACGCGATGACGATGCGGCGGGCGTTGAGGTACTGCTGCGCATGGCTCAGCCCGTCGGCCGGGGCGAGGACGTGACCGGTCGGGATCCGTACGTCCTTGAACGTCACCGACGCCGCGCCCGCCGTCCGGAAGCCGGTGGCGTGGGCCGGTTCGACCTCGACGCCGTCGGCGTCCGCCGCCACCAGGCAGGCTGCCAAGTCGCCGTGTCCGGTGGCGGCGTAGGTGAGGAAGACGTCCGCGAGCAGCCCGCCGGTGATGAAGCCCTTCCTGCCGGAGAGCCGGAAGTCCGGCCCGTCCGGGGTGAGTTCCGTGCGCAGGGAGAGCAGGTCGGTGCCCTCGGAGAAGGCCAGTGCGGGCAGGCACTCCCCGCGGCTGATCGGCACCGCGTAGGCGTCGACGAGGTACTCGTCCCCCGTTGCGCACAGCAGACTTGCGATGGCCGCGTGGATGCTGACCACGGTCGGGAATGCCGGGTCGGCGCACAGGTACCCGATCTCCTCCAGCGCCCGCCCCCAGGTCACCGCGTCGGCGCCCTCGCCGGACACGGCGGCGGGCAGCGGGAAGGCCTGTAACCCCAGGGCGCCGGCGGCGGCGAAGGCCTGTCTGGGGACGGGGACGCCCTCGGCGTACCGGTCGGCCGCCCCGGCGCCGATCTCCGCCAGGAGGTCCCCCCACCGCGACCGGACCAGTCCGGCGACTTCACCCTCGCTCATCCGCATGGCGGACTCATCTCCCCGTGCACACACGCCCGTTGGCGCGAACTGCTGGCCTACGGCTTTCAGTGTGTATTCGTGTCACGGGTGTGCACAGGGCGAACGGCCGGGCGCCCGAGGTGCCGGTGTGGGAGCGGTCGGGCTCGTGCGCCGAGAGCGCATCAGGGGGGCGCGCGGTGACGTGTGGGCGCTTCCGGGGACGGGGACCCCTTACGAAGAAGCCCCCTCCCGGAGGTGGGCGAGGACGGCGAGGACGCGGCGGTTGCCGTCGGTGGGGCCGAGGCCGAGCTTGGCGAAGATGTTGCTGGCGTGCTTGACCACCGCGGCCTCGGTGACGACGAGCCGCTGTGCGATCGCCTGGTTGTTGAGGCCCTCGGCCATGAGCGCGAGGACCTCCCGCTCGCGGGGGGTCAGCCGCTGCAGGGGCCGGTCCGCCGTCTGCCGGCTGAGCAGGACCCGGACCACCTCCGGGTCGATGACGGTCTCGCCGGCCGCCACGCGGCGCAGCCCGGTGAGGAACTCGGACACCTCGCCGACCCGGTCCTTGAGGAGGTAGCCGAGCCCGGCCGTGCCCGAACCGCTGCTGCCGAGCAGCTGGGTGGCGTAGGCGGTGGCGACGTACTGGGAGAGGACGAGCACGGCCAGCCCGGGGTACCGGGCACGCAGCTCCAGGGCGGCTTCGAGGCCCTCGTTGGCGAAGCCGGGGGGCATCCGGACGTCGGTGACGACGATGTCGGGGCAGTCGTCCTCCACGGCGCGGGCCAGGGCCTCGGCGTCACCGACGGCGGCGATGACGTCGTGCCCGCCGCGGGTGAGCAGCTCGACCAGGCCGGCGCGCAGCAGGACGGAGTCCTCGGCCAGGACTATGCGGAGCACGGGACCTCCACGCGGAGCTGGGTCGGGCCACCGACGGGGCTGGACAGCACGAGCCTGCCTTTCAGAATCGCTACGCGGTCCGCCAATCCTTGCAGACCGGTGCCGCCCTCGGGGTCGGCGCCCCCGTGCCCGTCGTCGGTGACGAGCAGGGTGAGCCTGTCGTTCGCGTAGGTGCCGACGACGGCGATGCGCGAAGCGCCGCTGTACTTCGCGGCGTTGGTGAGCGCCTCGGTGACGGTGAAGTACGCCATCGTCTCCACGGCGGAGGGCAGCCGGTGCGGCAGGTCGATGTCGACGGTGACGGGAACGGGGTGGTGCAGGGCGAGTTCGTCGACCGCGGCGGCGAGGCCGTGGTCGGTCAGCACCTGCGGGTGGATGCCGCGGACGAGGTCCCGCAGCTGGTCGAGCGCCCGGCGGGCCTCGCCGCGGGCCCGGCGGACCAGTTCGGCCGCCGCGGAGTCGCCGTCCTGCAGCTCCATTTCGGCCAGGCCCAGCGTCATGGTGAGGGCGACCAGCTGCTGTTGGGCGCCGTCGTGCAGGTCCCGCTCGATGCGGCGCCGCTCGGCCTGGAAGGCGTCCACCAACCGGGCCCGGGAGCGGGTGAGTTCGACGACCCGGCTGCCGAGGTCCTCGTCGCGGGCCGCCAGCAGGAACCACGCCGTCCGTGCCTGCACGCCGGCCAGCAGGGCTCCCGCGTACGCGCACACGGCCAGCCCCAGGAGGCCGGCGGCCGCGCCCGGCAGGGCGGCGACCGGGCCGGACAGCGCCTGCCCCGGGACGAGCATCACCGTGTCGGGGGCCACCGCCCACACGATCACGGGCGCGGCGAGCAGCAGACCCGACAGGCCGAGCAGCATGGCGAAGCAGATGCCGGTGCCGGTGAAGACGACGGCGAAGGCGGCGGCGTAGCCCAGTTCGCGCCAGGTCGCGCGCTCGCGCAGGCGGGTGCGCAGCCAGAACCAGGGGCCGGACCGGGTGAGCGTGCCGTGCGGGTCGGGCACGTGGTCCGGCCCGATCAGCCGCAGCCGGCGGCGCTCCACGGCGGCGACGGGGATGCCGAGGACCGCGGCCGCCGCCAGGACGGGCAGGCCGATGCCGACGACCGACAGCCCCACTCCGGCGACGACCAGCACGGCCAGGACGAGCAGGGTGAGCACGCCGAGCACCGCGCCGCTGAGCAGATATGCCCAGCAGCGCCAGGGCCAGGCCGAGACGAGAAAGCGCAGGGGGCGGCGTCTGACCGCGTCCCACACGGCGATACGCGGGTCCACGCCACGACCCTAACCCGTGCTCAGAAGGCCGGGGAGGTAGGGAAAACCCGACCCCGGATCTTCGATACAAGGCCAGTGACCTGCGGTGTTGCCAACAGATGGAATACCGGGGTGAGCGCATTTCGAGTGAGGGACCGAGTCGTGGAACTCCCGGCCGCCGTCTCGTCGGCCGCCGGCCGCCGCCGGTGGAACCGGCGCGCGGTCCTGGCCCTGGGCTGGCTGGTCGCCGCCGTCTGGGCGGGGGCCTTCCCGGTCGTGTCCACGCTCCCCACGCACCGCACGTGGGGACTGTGCGCCGCGGTCGGCTACGTCCTCGCGGCGCTGGCCGCGTGGTGGCTCCCGGGCCGCCGGGCGGGCTCGGTCTCGGCGGCGCTCGCCCTGACCGGTGCCGTCGCGGTGCCGCTGCTGTTCCTGCTCCACAGCGGGGCGCAGCAGGCCGAGGTCGGCGTCATCGAGCGGTCGACGGCCCAGCTGCTGGGGACGGGCAGCCCCTACTCCCCGGACCCGCAGAGCGTCGCCGACTACAACCCCTACCTGCCCGGGATGGCCCTGCTCGGCCTGCCCCGGGCGGTGCTGGGCGACGGCTCCCCGGTCGCCCAGGCCCTCGGGGACGCCCGGCTGTGGTGCGCGGTGGCCTTCCTGGGCTGCCTCGCCGCCGGGCGCGCAGTGCTCCGTCCCGCCGGTGGCCCCCGCGCCGGCGGGACGGACGGGGTGTCGTACGGGACCGCGGTGACCTGGCTCGTCGCCTCGCCGGTCGTCGCGCTGCCGCTGTGCGTCAGCGGCGTGGACCTGCCGCTCACCGGGGTCTGCTGCCTGGCGCTGGCGCTCGCGGTGCGCGGCCGGGCCGTCGGGGCGGGCGTGGCGCTCGCGCTGGCCTGCTCGTTCAAGTGGACGGCCTGGCCCGCCCTGCCCGTGGCGCTGGCGGCGCTGGTCTGTCTGTACGGCGGCCGGGCCGCGGTGCGCTGCCTGGTGGTGGCCGGGGCCGGTGCGGCCGCGCTGATCGTGCCGAGCGCCCTGCTCACCCCCGGTGCGATGGCCGAGCATGTGCTGGCCTTCCCCACGGGCCGGGGTGCGGTGCCGACGCCGGCGGGCAGCCCGCTCCCGGGGCACCTGCTCGCCGGACTGGGCACGGCAGGCTGGCTGGCCGCGGTGGTCCTGCTGGGCGGCGCGGCGGTGGCCGTGGCGGTCTCGCTCGTCGTCCGGCCCCCGGCCGGGGTGGCGGCCTGCGCGGACCGGCTGGCGCTCGGGCTGACGGCGGCGTTCCTGCTGGCGCCCGCGGGGCGGTTCGGGTACCTGGCCCTGCCCGTCGTGCTGGTGGTGTGGACGCGGCTGGCCTCCGGACCGCGTCCCCGGGCGGCGTACGGCTCGCGGACCGTTGCGCGGAGCGTGCCGCTGCAGCGCGGCGCCGGGCGGGTGTTGTCGGCGGCCGGACGATGACCGTCCGTCACGAACGCTGCCCCCGTGCAGCGGTGAAAAGGCGGTGTAGCACCATAGGGGCCAAGGTCACCACCACCCTCGCCGGTGGTGGAGGGGATCCTGCCGCGGCTCTGGCCGGCACGCGGCCCGCCCCGCGGCACTGCCCGCCCGCCTGTTCGCCGGCCCGCCGATCTCGGCTCTTCCCCCATGGCCGGCGCACCTCCCGCCGGGTGCGCACCGCTGCCGTCGCCTCCTTCCGTACCGCAGGTTTCCGACGCGTGGCCCGGCCGCGCCGACCGAAAGGCACATGAGGCCAGTCATGGGATCCACTCTCGTCATCACCAACGACTTTCCGCCCCGGCAGGGCGGGATAGAGACCTTCGTCCATGCGATGGCCACGCGGATGCCCGAGGACGAGGTGGTCGTCTACACCTCGGACGAGCCGGGCGCGCAGGCGTACGACGCGACGCTCCGGTTCCCCGTCGTCCGGGACGGCTCCCGCACCCTGCTGCCCACCCGGCGGACCGCCCGGCGGGCCGTCGAGATCGCGCGGGCGCACGGCTGCGACCGGGTGTGGTTCGGGGCGGCGGCGCCGCTCGGCCTGATGGCGCCCGCGCTGCGGCGCGCCGGGGTGCGGCGGATGGTCGCGACCACCCACGGCCACGAGATCTGGTGGGCCAGGACGCCCGGTGCACGGCAGCTCATGCGGCGGATCGGCGCGGGCGTCGACGTGGTGACGTACCTGGGGGAGTACACCCGCTCCCGCATCGAGCCCGCTCTCGGCCCGCGGGCGCGGACGAGCCGGCTGGTGCCGGGCGTCGACGCCGCCGCCTTCGCGCCCGGCGGTGCGGACGGGCAGGCGGTGCGGGACCGGTTCGGGCTGCACGGCAAGCGCGTGCTCGTGTGCGTCTCCCGCCTGGTGCAGCGCAAGGGCCAGGACACCCTGATCAGGGCGCTGCCGCTGATCAGGCGTCAGGTGCCCGAGGCGGCACTGCTCATCGTCGGCCAGGGGCCGGACGAGCGGCGGCTGCGCGGGCTCGCCCGGCAGTGCGGCGTCGAGGGGTCGGTGCACTTCGCGGGCGGGGTCTCGCACGCCGACACCCCGGCCTACTACGCGGCGGCGGACGTCTTCGCGATGCCCTGCCGCACCCGCAAGAAGGGCCTGGAGGCCGAGGGCCTCGGCATCGTCTTCCTGGAGGCCGCCGCGAGCGGCCTGCCGGTCGTCGTGGGCGACTCCGGCGGTGCCCCGGACACCGTCCTGGACGGGCGCACGGGCCGCGTCGTGGACGGCTGCGACCCGACGGCCGTCGCCGGGGCGCTGACGGAGACCCTGCTCGACCCCGGGCGCGCCGCGGAGATGGGCGGTGCCGGACGCCGCTGGGTGGCGCAGGAGTGGTCCTGGGACGGCTCGGCCCGGCACCTCATGGAGCTCCTGGAGCCCGAGGGCGCCCACGGCTCCCGGCCGCCCCGCCCGCTGTCCGCCCGCCCCTGACGCCCCGCAGTCACGCCGCCCGCCGCCCTGACGCTCCGACAAGGAACCGCCGCCCGATGGCAATCTTCACCGAAATCCGTATCCCGGCCACCCAGTTGGTCGCCGTGTCCAAGACCTACGCATCCGCCTCGGGGCCGGTGCCGGTGCTGCGCGACGTCACGCTCGGCTTTCCGCAGGGCGCCATGACCGCGGTCATGGGCCCCTCGGGGTCCGGCAAGACGACGCTGCTGCACTGCGCCGCCGGGCTCGACCGGCCGACCAGCGGCCAGGTGCTGCTGGGCGAGACCGATCTGGGCGCCTGCGACGAGCGGCAGCTGACGCGCATCCGGCGGGACCGGGTCGGGTTCGTCTTCCAGCAGTTCAACCTGCTGCCGATGCTCACCGCCTACGAGAACGTCGCGCTGCCGCTGCGGCTGAACGGCCGTGCCCCCAAGCGCGCCGTCGTGCTGGAGGCGCTGCGCCGGGTGGGCCTGGAGGGCAAGGAGCGCCGCCGCCCGGCGGAGCTGTCCGGGGGCCAGCAGCAGCGGGTGGCGATCGCCCGCACCCTGGTCGCCGAGCCCGAGATCGTCTTCGCCGACGAGCCGACCGGTGCGCTCGACACGGCGACCGGCCGTCAGGTCATGGGCCTGCTGCGCGAGGTCGTGGACCGGGCCGGCCGGACGGTGGTGATGGTCACCCACGACCCGGCGGCCGCCGCCTGGGCGGACCGCGTGGTCTTCCTCGTCGACGGGCAGGTCATCGGCAAGATCGACGACCCGACGGCCGAGCAGGTCGCCGCCCACCTCGCCCGCTGGGAGCGGTGACCGCGATGTGGCAGCTCTCCCTGCGCTCCGTACGCCATCACTGGGCGCTGTTCGCCGGCACGTTCGTCGCGCTGGCGCTGGGCGTGGCCCTGATCGGGGTGACCGCGACGGCCATGGCCGCCACCTGGGCCGCGGAGCCGTCCGGTGACGGCGGCCCCGCCGTCACGCTGAAGGACGGTACGGGCGCGAGCCACACGCTCCACGGCGGCGACGTGGACATGGGCGGGGTGCAGAGCGTCCTGGCCATGGCCGGGGTCGTCTCCGCGTTCGTGACGGTCTTCGTGATCGCCGGGACCTTCGCGTTCAGCGTCGCGCTGCGCCGCCGGGACATGGGCCTGCTGCGCCTGGTCGGGGCCGGCGGCCCGCAGGTGCGCCGCATGGTGCTGGGCGAGGCCCTGGCGGTGGCGGTGCCCGCGGCCGCCGTGGGATGCGTGGTGGCCGCCCTGGCCGCGCCGTGGGCGGTGCACGCGCTGAACGGGACGGGACTGTCGCCGGTCGTGCTGCACCCGGGACCGGCGGGCGGGCCGCTGCTGTTCGCCGCGGGCAGCGGGCTGGTCATCGCCGTGCTGGGCGCGCTGGCCGCCTCCCGGCGGGCCGCCCGGGTGGGGCCCACGGAGTCGCTGCGCGAGGCCGACCTGGACTCCCAGGCCATGACGGCCGGGCGGTGGACGACGGGGAGCCTGCTGCTCGTCGCCGGTGCGGTGATGGTCGCGCTGGCCCCGAACGCGGGGGCCGAGGCGGCGACGCCGCTGGCGCTCTTCGGGTCGATGGCGCTGACGCTCGCCGCCTCGTCGCTGGGGCCGGTGTACCTGCCGCGCCTGGTGCGGATGCTGATGGCGCCGCTGAAGTGGTCGGGTTCGGTGTCCGGGCGGCTGGCGGCGGAGGCGGTGAGCACCGCCAGGCGCCGGACGGCCGCGCTGGTGGGGCCCGTTCTGGCCATCGTCGCCGTCGTGGGCGTCTTCACCTCGGTGATGGCGACGACCGGTGCGGCCGCGGACGCGGACGAGCGGGCCCGCACGCTGGGGCAGTTGGTGGTCGAGCCCGCTGACCCTGACGGGACGTCCCGCGGGCTGGGCGAGGGCGCGCTGGCCGCGCTGCGCAAGGACCCGCGGGTGCGGGCCGTGTCGGCACCCGCGCCCGTCGAACTCGCCGTGGCGGGCCCGGACTCGGTGTGGCGCGACCAGGCCGCGGTGGCCGACCTCCCGGCGCTGGCCCGCACCCACCGGATCACCGCGGTCGAGGGGGACCTCAAGGCACTGGCACCGCAAACCGTGGCGGTCTCCAAGGAGTTCGCCGACTGGTACGGGTACCACGAGGGCAGCCGCGTCACCTACGGGTACTTCGGCGGCCGTCCGGTCACCGCGCGCGTCGCGGCGGTGCTCGACGGCGGGGCGGCCGTGCCGCACCTGCTGCTGCCGGAGTCGGAGCGCGGCCGGGCCTCGGCCCCCGAGCGGGCGACGGTGCTGCTGGCGGACTCCGACGCCGCACCCTCCGCCCTGGACGCCGCTGCCGAGGAGCTCTCCCGCGCTGTCGGCGGCGAGCGCGTCACGGTGACACCGGCCGCCCGGTGGTACGAAAGTTCCGCCACCGACCAGGACCGGCTCAACACGCTGGTGCTGCTGGTGCTGACCGCCCCCGCGTCCGCCTATGCGCTGATCGCCATCGCAAACACTCTGGTGATGTCCTACAGCAGGCGCGGCCGGGAGGTCGCGTCGATGCGGATGCTCGGCGTCAGCCCGGGGCAGGTCCGCCGGATGGCGCTCTGGGAGACGCTCGCGACCACCCTCGTCGGCGTGGGGCTCTCGGCGTCGGTCGTCGCCCTCGGGCTCTGGGCCTACCGCGCTGCGCTGCGCATATCCTATGGAGCGGCTCCGCTCAGCGTGCCGTGGGGACCGCTTCTCGCCCTCGTCTGCGCCTGTCTGGCCGTGGCCGTGTCCGTGGGGCTGTTTGCCACGCGTCGCTTGCTGCGGCAAAGTTCCGTCGCGGCTGTCACGGCCCGTCAGTAGCCGGGGCCGGCGGCCGGATATGTATGTCTTTGCGTCCGGCCGCCGCCTATGCTGAGCAACCCTGATGACAAAGGCGTTGTCTTGAGAACGGGAACTTCACTGACAGGCAGGGGTCGCCGTGCGCGTCGCAATCGCTGAGGATTCTGCGCTCCTGCGCATGGGGATGGAGCGGCTGCTGGCCGACGAGGGCATCGACGTGGTGGCTTCGCTCAGCGACGCCGAAAACATATGCGCGGTCGTCCGGGAGTCGACGCCACAAGTAGTGATCATGGACGTGCGGATGCCGCCGACCTTCACCGACGAAGGAATCCGGGCGGCCCGCCGTATCCAGGAGAACAACCCCGACACCGCGGTCCTCGTCCTGTCCCAGTACGTCGAGCAGACCTATGCCGAGGAGTTGGTCCGGTACGCCCGGGGCGGAGTCGGCTACCTGCTCAAGCAGCGGGTCTCGGATTTCGACGAATTCCTCTCCGCGCTGCAGCGGGTGTCCCGCGGGGAGACCGTCCTGGACTCCGACATCTTCAAGCAGTTCGTGGGCCGGCCGCGGGAACAGCGCGCCACGGATCTGCTCACCGCACGCGAGCGACAGGTTCTCGAACTCATCGCCACCGGCCTGACGAATTCCGGGATATCGAGCCGGCTCGACATCTCGCAGCGTGCGGTGGAAAAGCATGTGACGTCCATTCTGGGCAAGTTGAGGATTCCCAGCTCCGGTGAGGACCACCGGCGCGTGCTGGCGGTCCTCGACTATCTGCGCGGCCGTTGAGCCGTGGACGTCAGTGAAGAACGGGCGGCCGATCCGGTGCGGCGCGAACCCGACCGCCTGCCGACCGCGTTCCGGATCGCCGCAGGGCTCATCTATCTGTCCGTCGGCAGCCTGGTCGGCCTGCTGCTCGTCCCGCTCGTCGTCGTCTCCGTGGCGCTGCGGGCGGTGACGCTCTTCCTGCTCACCGGTGTACCGCTGCTGGTGACGCTCGGCGTGCACGCCACCACCTCGGTGGTGCGGCGGGCCCTGCACTGCGTCGCGCACGGCGCCGAACGGCCGCCGCCGGAACCGGGGTCGGGCGTGCGCCCGACGGCGCGCGAGGCGTGGAAGCGGGTGGCCGACCCGAGGGCGTGGTTCGTGCCCAGTCTTCCGCTGCTGCGCGCGGTCGCCGACCTCGAACGGCTGCTGGCCGCCTCCGTGGTGCAGGAGCCGGTGTCCGCGCCGTGGCGGCCGCGCCGCGGGGACGAGGGGGCCGCCCGGGACGTGGGCGACACGGGCTGGGACGACCTCGGCTATCTCGGCCTGCTGCTGCTCGGGACCGTCTGGCTGGTCCCGCTCTTCGCACTCGTGATTCCCACCGCCGCGTTCGTGGTGAGCCTGCCGTTCGGCCGGCCCGAGCAACTGGCGTTCGGCCCCGGCATCACCTTCGTCGTCCAAGGGGCCTGGCTGCGCACGCTGGTGGCCGTGGGCTCCGTGGTGGTCTTCGTCCTGCTGGTCGCGCTGCTCTTCTGGCTGGGCAAGGCGCGCGCCCGGCTCGTGCGCAGGGTGCTGAGCCGGTTCGACGAGGCCGACCGGCGCAGAGAACGGGAGCTGGCCGAGCGGCGGCGCTCGGCCGCGCTGCGGGTCAACGACGCCGACTACCGGCGGCTGGAACGCGATCTGCACGACGGGGCACAGGCCCGGCTGGCCGTTCTGCTGATGCGGCTCTCGTACGCGAAACGCCGGACGGCCGACGATCCTCAGGCATTTCACCGGCTGCTCGACGACACCCACCAGGAAATCAGCAAGGCGCTCGACGAACTCCGTGATCTGGTCCGGGGGATCCAGCCGCCGATTCTCAGCGATCGCGGTCTCGACGCCGCCGTCACCGTGCTGACCGAGAAATTCCATGTCCCGGTCACCGTGCACAGCGAATTGCCGGGACGGCCGGCCGCCAGTGTGGAATCGGCGGCCTACTACATCATTGCCGAGTCGCTGACGAACGCGGTCAAGCATGCCTCGGCGACCGAAATGCGCGTGGAAATGCAGCGGGTGGCCGGCTGTCTGGACGTCGCCGTCACGGACAACGGCTCCGGCGGCGCCACCGCGACGGCGGGATCCGGCCTGCGCGGGCTCATGGACCGCGCGACCGCGCTCAACGGGGAGCTCTCCTTCACCAGTCCGCCCGGTGGCCCGACCACCGTCCGGGCCGTGCTGCCCTGGGCCTGACGGGATCGCCCGCACTCTCCCGGTGCATCTTCCAGAAACCGCCTCTGACCTGCTGTTTTTCGTCAGGGCGAAACTCCTTGCCCCGCGAGAGTGCTTGATCAACAATGGCGGGGTACGGGTAGCCGCACCCCCCGGGGTACGGCTACCCGTACCAGCGGGAGGTCCGGCCGGACCCAGGCGTCGTCGAGCCCCTGGCCGTATCTTCCGGGCCGCACGGCCGAACGGTACGCCGAGGGTCCGCCGATCCGTCCTGGCCAGAGGACGGGCCGGCGGACCGGCGGCGGACAGGGTCTGATCCAGCACGCTCGGGGGAGGGCATGGAAGTGCAGCACGTGGGGGACCGGTTGCGGGAACTCGCCGCGGAATCGGGAGTTCCGGGGGCTCAACTCGCCGTGTACGCCGAGGGGGAAATCCTTTCGGTCGCCACCGGAGTCCGGCGCGCGGACACGGCCGAAACCGTGGACACCGGCACCGCATTCGCCTACGGATCGGTGAGCAAGGCATTCACCGCGACCGTGGTCATGCAACTCGTGTCCGACGGCGATGTGGAACTCGACGAACCGCTGGGCGAGCACCTTCCGGAATTCCGGAGCGCCGCCGACGCGGAAATGGTCGCGATCACCCCGCGGCAGCTGCTGAGCCACACCGGCGGCCTGCTCGCCGATCACGAACCGGATCTCCCCGACGAGTCCTCCCTGCGCCGCTACGCGGCGAGTGCCGCGGCCACCGCGCTGCTGCACCGGCCCGGCCGGGTCTTCTCGTACTCGAACACCGGCTACAACGTCCTGGGCCGGCTCATCGAGGCCGTCACCGACATGAAGTGGCAGGCGGCGGTGGAGAGTTTCCTGCTGCGGCCGCTGGGCATCGACCCGCTGTTCCTGCACGGGGCGGACGCCTCCGGGCGCAGCACGGCCGTCGGACACGCCGTCCGCCTCGACGGGCGCAGCGCCCGCCCCGTCGACCTGTTCCTGCCGCCCACCTGGGCGCCGGCCAGCGGTCTGGGAGGCAGCGCCGAGGACCTGATCGCCTTCGCACGCCTGCACTTCGGCGACGACCCCGGGTCCGCCGGGCTCCTGGACGAGGAGGCCCGCGCCGAGATGCACACACCGGTGCCGGCCGCCGACGCCTTCGGCATGGCGGACGGCTGGGCCCTGGGCCTGGCCCGGTACGGCGGCCCGGACGGCGGCTGGCTCGGCCACGACGGAACGGTCGACGGCGGAACCTGCCACCTGCGCCTCCACCCCGGGGCCCGGCTGGCCGTGGCCCTGACGACCAACGCCACCACCGGCACCTACCTGTGGCCCCGCATCGTCGCCGAGCTGCGGGAGGCCGGCATCGGCGTGGCGGACCACGAACCCGCCGTGCCCCCGGCCGAGTCCGCCGCGGGCCACGATCCGGAGCGGTTCACCGGTGATTACTTCAACGGCGACACCCGCTTCCGCGTCGAGCGCCACCAGGGCGGGCTGCGGCTGAGCGACCGCACCGGGCTCGTCGCCGACATGACCCTGCGCGGCCCCGACGGGCTGGTCTTCACCGCCCGCCGCGTCGACGCCGACGAGGCGCCCTACACCGGGCGGTTCGTCCTGGACGGCGGCACGGGCCGAGCCGTCCTCATGCAGCTCGGCGGCCGCTCGGCCCGGCGCGACTGTCCGGCGGCCTAACCGCCTTCCCTCCCCGCACCCGCCCCAACTCTTCTTACGCATCACGGCTTTCCCGCCCTTTTCGCCCCCGCCGACGGCCGACGCCCGGCCGCAGGCGGTGTCCGGGCTGCCCGGAAGCCGCCCAATCCTGGAGGTACAACGTGGCTCGCGCCAACGCGTCGACCGACCGAGAGTCCCACCGCCAAGTGGAGTTCTGGCGAGGCCGGTTGGCCGGGATCGCCCCCCTGGAGCTGCCGGCCGACCGGCCGCGCCCGGTGGTGCGGTCGGCGGAGACCGCGTCGTACGCGTACGCCGTCCCGGCCGGCACCGTCGCCGGCCTGCGCGAGCTGGCGCGGCGCCACGACGCCACGCTGCCGGAGGTCCTGACCGCGGCCGCGCAGGCGCTGTTCGCCCGCTACTCCGGCCAGGAGGACATCGCGGTCGGCACCGTCTCCGGGCGGAGCGGCAACACCGTGGTGCTGCGGACAGAGGTCGACGTGCGCGAGCCCTTCGCCGCGCTGCTGGGCCGGGCCAAGGAGACCGTGCGCGAGGCGCTCGACCACGACGGCGTCCCGCTCGCCGAACTGGTCGAGGCGCTGCGGCCGGAGCGCGACACCAGCACCACCCCGTTCGTGCAGGCCATGGTCGCCCTGCACCGCGACGCCGACGCGGTGATCGATCCGCTGGACCTCTCCCTGGAGTTCACCGAGGCGGGCGAGGAGCTGGCGGCCCGCATCGGCTACAGCACCGCGCTGTTCGACGAGGCGACGGTCGCCCGGCTGGCCGGGCACGTGAACGTGCTGCTCGCGGGTGCGGCGGCCGACCCCGAGCGGGCGGTGTCGGCGCTGCCGATGCTGACGGACGGCGAGTTCGATCAGGTCGTCCGCGAGTGGAACGCCACGGACACCGACGTCCCGACCGGGACCTTCCCCGAGCTGTTCGCCGCCCGGGCCGCCGAACTCCCGGACGCCGTCGCGGTCCTGGACGAGCACGGTTCGCTCACCTACCGCGAGCTGGACGAGCGCGCCAACCGCCTCGCCCACCACCTGCGCGATCTGGGTGCCGGGCGCGATGCGCTGGTCGGCCTGTGCGTGGAGCGCAGCAGCGAGATGGTCGTCGGCCTGCTCGGCATCATGAAGGCGGGCGCGGCCTACCTGCCGCTGGACCCCTCCTATCCCGCCGACCGCCTGGCCTACATGCTCCAGGACTCCGGCGCCCGCCTGATCGTCACCCAGGACCGCCTGCGCGACGGACTCCCGCAGACCGACGCGGTGTTCGTCGACCTCGTGGCGGACCGGGAGCGGATCGCGGAGCGGCCCGGCACCGCACCCGAGGTGCAGGCCTCCCCGCAGGACCTGGCGTACGTCATCTACACCTCCGGCTCCACCGGCCGCCCCAAGGGCGTCCTCGTCTCGCACGCGGGCATCGGCAACCTCGCCGCCGTGCAGATCGAGCACTTCGACGTCACGCCCGGCAGCCGCGTCCTGCAGTTCGCCTCCGCCAGCTTCGACGCGGCGTTCTGGGAGATCTGCATGGGCATCCTCACCGGCGCCGCGCTGGTGATGGGCGCCAAGGACACCATGCTGCCCGGCGAGCCGCTGGCCGCCTACGCCGCCGAACACGGCGTCACCCACGCCACGTTGACACCCGCCACCGTCGCCGTCCTCCCCGAGGGCCGGGGCCTGCCGGAGGCGGCCACGCTCGTCGTCGCCGGCGAGGCCAGCACGGGCGACCTGGTGGCGCGCTGGTCCGCGGGCCGCCGCATGATCAACGCGTACGGCCCGACCGAGAGCACCGTGTGCGCCACGATGAGCGCCCCGCTCAGCGGTGCCGCCGTGCCGCCGATCGGCACCCCGATCGCCAACACCCGCATCCACATCCTCGACGACGCGCTCCAGCCGGTCCCGGCAGGCGTGCGCGGCGAGCTCTACATCGCCGGCGCCGGACTGGCCCGCGGCTACCACGGCCGTCCCGGGCTGACCGCCGAGCGCTTCGTCGCCAACCCCTTCGGCGCGCCGGGGGAGCGGATGTACCGCTCGGGCGACGTGGCCCGCTGGCGTGCGGACGGCACGCTGGAGTACCTGGGCCGTGCCGACGACCAGGTCAAGATCCGCGGCTTCCGCATCGAACTCGGCGAGATCGAGGAGGCGCTCACCCGCCACCCCGGCGTCGCCCAGGCCGTGGTGATCACCCACAACACCAACCTGCTCGCGTACGCCGCGGCCGCCGGGCAGCGCCCCACCGCCGAGGAGCTCAAGGCCCACCTCGCCGGGAGCCTGCCGGAGTACATGGTCCCGGCCGCCGTCGTCGTCCTGGACGCCCTCCCGCTGACCCCCAACGGCAAGGTCGACCGCCGGGCGCTCCCCGAGCCGGGCGCCGCCCCGGAGCAGGGCGCCGACGACGCCTTCGCCGCGCCCCGCAACGCCGTCGAGGAGACCCTGGCCGGCGTGTGGGCCGACGTCCTGGGCGTCGCCCGCGTCGGCATCCACGACAACTTCTTCGACACGCTCGGCGGCAACTCCATCCTCTCCGTCCGCGCCGTCTCCCGGATGCGGCAGGCGCTGGGCATCCAGCTCTCCCCCCGGGTGCTCTTCGACGCGCCGACGGTCGCGGAGCTCGCGGCGCGGGTCGCGCCGGAGGAGTCCGTCGAGGACGCCCCGATCCCGTCCGTACCGCGCACCGGCCCGCTGCCGATGTCCTTCGGCCAGCAACGCCTGTGGTTCCTGGAGGACTTCGACCCCGGCAGCGCGGAGTACCACACCGCCCTGGGCCTGCGCCTGACCGGTGAGCTCCGGGCGGACGCGCTGCGCGCCGCCGTGGGCGACCTGGTGGCCCGGCACGAGTCGCTGCGCACGACCTTCGGCGTCGTCGAGGGCAAGGGCGTCCAGGTCGTGCACGGGGAACTGGCGCCCGAGTGGTCCACGGCCGACGTCTCCGGCGTCGCGGCGGACCTGCGCGAGGAGCGGCTGCGCGAGCTGGTGCGCGCGGAGGTGGCGCGCCCGTACGACCTCCAGGCGGGCCCGCTGGTGCGGGTGCTGCTGGTGCGGGTCTCCGGGAACGAGCACGTGTGCGTGCTGGGGATGCACCACATCGTCACCGACGGCTGGTCGACGGGCGTGGTCTCCGCGGAGCTGGGCGCGTTCTACGCGGCCCGGGTCCAGGGGCGGGACGCGGACCTGCCCGAAGTCACCGTCCAGTACCCGGACTTCGCCGCCTGGCAGCGCGGCCGCCTGGAGGGCGGCGGGCTGCTGGACAAGCAGCTGGAGTGGTGGCGCGAGCGGCTGGCGGGCATCGCCCCGCTGGAGCTGCCCACCGACCGGCCGCGTCCCGCGGTCCGTTCGACGGCCGGTGCCGTGTACGCGTTCGAGGTGCCCGCGGCGACCGTCGCAGGCGTCCGGAACCTGGCCAGGGGCCGGGGCGCCACGCTCTTCATGGCGCTGACCGCGGCCGTCAAGACGGTCTTCGCCCGCTACACGGGCCAGGAGGACATCGCGGTCGGCACGGCCTCCTCCGGGCGCGGCCACAAGGACCTGGAGCAGCTCGTCGGCTTCCTGGTGAACACCGTCGTGCTGCGCTCGCATGTCGACCCGCAGGCGTCGTTCGGCGAGCTGCTGGGCCAGGTCAAGGAGACCGTCCTGGAGGCCTTCGCGCACGAGGAGGTCCCGTTCGAGCGCCTCGTCGAGGCGCTGCAGACCGAGCGCGACACCAGCCGCACCCCGCTGATCCAGGCCATGGTCGTCCTCCAGAACGCCCCCGACGGGGGCGTGACGTTCCCCGGCATCGAGGTCGCCGACCACCCGGTGCACCGCGACGCGGCCCCCTTCGACCTCACCGTCGAGTTCTTCGAAGCGGGCGAGGCGCTGCAGGCGCGCATCGGCTACAGCACCGCCCTGTTCGACGAGGCGACGGTCGCCCGGCTGGCCGGGCACGTGAACGTGCTGCTCGCGTCCGCCGCGGCCGACCCGGAGCGGGCGGTGTCGGCGCTGCCGATGCTGACGGACGGAGAGTTCGAGCAGGTCGTCCGCGAGTGGAACGAGGCCGCGCAGGAGCCGCTGCCGGGCACGTTCCCCGAACTGTTCGCCGCGCAGGCGGCGGCCCGGCCCGACGCGCCGGCCGTCGAGGACGAGCACGGCTCGCTCACCTACCGCGAGCTGGACGAGCGCGCCAACCGCCTCGCCCACCACCTCCGCGACCTGGGTGCCGGGCGCGACGCGCTCGTCGGTCTGTGCGTGGAGCGCAGCACCGAGATGGTCGTCGGGCTGCTCGGCATCATGAAGGCCGGCGCGGCCTACCTGCCGCTGGACCCCAACTACCCCGCCGACCGGCTGGCCTTCATGCTCCAGGACGCGGGCGCCCGCCTGGTCGTCACCCAGGAGCACCTGCGCGACGGACTCCCGGAGACCGGCGCGGTGCTCGTCGACCTCGTGCAGGACCGCGAGGCGATAGCGGCCCGCCCGGCCACCGCCCCGGAGACCGGCCTCACCGCGGACGACCTCGCGTACGTCATCTACACCTCGGGCTCGACCGGCACGCCCAAGGGCGTCCTCGTCCCGCACGCCGGCATCGGCAACCTGGCGGCCGCCGAGATCGACCGCCTCGCCGTCACCCCGGACAGCCGCGTCCTGCAGTTCGCCTCCTCCAGCTTCGACGGCGCCGTCATGGAGGTGCTGATGGCGCTGCCCGCGGGGGCCACGCTCGTCCTGCCGCCGCACGGCCCCGTCGTCGGCGAGGCCCTCCAGCACTTCCTGCAGGAGCGGCGGATCACCCACACCTTGCTGGCCCCCTCCGCGGTGGCCACCCTCGACCCCCAGGGCCTGGAGGGGCTGCGCACGCTCGTCGTGGGCGGCGAGGCGAGCACGGGCGACCTGGTGGCGCGCTGGTCCGCGGGCCGCCGCATGATCAACGCGTACGGGCCCACCGAGGCCACCGTGTGCACCACGATGAGCGCCCCGCTCAGCGGTGCCACCGTGCCGCCGATCGGCACCCCGCTCGCCAACACCCGGGTGTACCTGCTGGACGGCGCGCTGCGACCGGTCCCGGTCGGCGTCCCCGGCGAGCTCTACATCGCCGGCCCCCACCTGGCCCGCGGCTACCACGGCCGGGCCGGCCTGACCGCCGAGCGCTTCGTCGCCGACCCCTTCGGCGAGCCGGGCAGCCGGATGTACCGCTCGGGTGACGTGGCCCGCTGGCGTGCGGACGGCACGCTGGAGTATCTGGGCCGTGCCGACGACCAGGTCAAGATCCGCGGCTTCCGCATCGAACTCGGCGAGATCGAGACCGCGTTGTCCACGCACCCGGACGTGCAGGACGCCGTGGTGGTCGCCCACCAGGGCACCGACGGACGCCGCCGCCTGGTCGCCTACCTGGTCTGCGGCCGCGAGCCGTCCACCGGCGAACTCCGGTCCCACCTGGGCGGATCGCTGCCGGACTACATGGTCCCGGCGGTGTTCGTCCCGCTGGAGAAGCTGCCGCTGACCCCGAGCGGCAAGGTCGACCGCCGCAACCTGCCCGAGCCCGAGGTCCAGGCGGACCAGCTCGGCAGCGAGTACGTGGCGCCGCGCACCGAGGTCGAAGAGGTCCTGGCGGGCGTGTGGGCCGAGGTGCTGGGCGTGGAGAAGGTCGGCGTCCACGACAACTTCTTCGATCTGGGCGGCGATTCGATCCTGTCCATCCAGGTCGTCTCCCGCGCCCGGCAGGCCGGGCTGCGGCTCACCTCCAAGCTGATGTTCGTGCACCAGAGCGTCGCGGCGCTCGCCCCGGCGGTGACCCCGGTCGCCGACGGCACGGGAGCGCAGGCCGCCGCCGAGGTGTCCGGCGAGGTCCGCCTCACCCCGATCCAGAGCTGGTTCTTCGCCGAGCACACCGTCGACCCGGACCACTACGCCATGTCCGTCCAGGTCGAGTTGGCCCCCGACACGGACACCGCCGTTCTCAAGCGCGCCCTGTCGGCCGTCGTCGCCCACCACGACGCGCTGCGCATGCGCTACCGCCACGAGGACGGGCAGTGGGTCCAGGAGTACGGCACAGACCCCGAGGGCCTGCTGACCGTGCGCGACCTGTCGGCGCTGGACGCCCAGGACGCCGAGGCGCGCCGGACCGCCCTGGCGGAGGCCGCGTCGGCCGCCCAGCGGGCGCTGAACCTGACCCGCGGCACCCTGGTCAAGGGCGTCTTCCTGCGCCTCGGCGCGGGCCGGCCGCCGCGCCTGTTCCTCGCCGTGCACCACCTGGTGATGGACGGGGTGTCGTGGCGGGTGGTCCTGGAGGACCTGGCCACCGCCTATGGGCAGTTGGCCGAGGGCCGTCCGGCGGACCTGGGCGCGAAGACCTCCAGCTACCAGCTGTGGGCCGAGCGCCTCTCCGACCACGTCCGCAACGGTGGCCTCGACGACGAACTCGCCTACTGGCAGGGCGTGGACGGCACCCGCGAGATCCCGGTCGACGGCACCGCACCGAACACCTTCGGCAGCGCCGAGGTGGCGTCGGTGCGGCTGGGCCGCGAGGAGACCGAGGCCCTGCTGCAGAAGGTGCCCGCCGCCTACCGCACCCAGATCAACGATGTGCTGCTGGCGGCGCTGGGCCGGGTGCTGGGCGACTGGGCCGGGCACCCCGCCACCATCGCCCTGGAGGGGCACGGCCGTGAGGAGCTGTTCGAGGACGTCGATCTGTCCCGCACGGTCGGCTGGTTCACCACCATCTACCCGGTGACGCTGGACGTCCCCGAGGGCGAGTGGGGCGCCGCGCTGAAGTCCGTCAAGGAGAGCCTGCGGGCCGTCCCGGGCCGTGGTCTGGGCTACGGCGCGCTGCGTCACCTCTCCGCGCCGGACGGTGCGGGCCGGGTGCTGGGCGGGCAGGAGCAGCCGCGGATCAGCTTCAACTACCTGGGTCAGTGGGACGGCACCACCAGCCGCGACGGTCTCGTCCGTGGCCGGCTGGACGGGCTCGGCAGTGACCAGGCGCCCGGTCAGGACCGTCCGCACCTGATCGACATCGTGGCGGCGGTCAGCGAGGGCGAACTGCGGATCGAGTGGATCCACTCGCCCGGCAACCACACCACCGCCACCGTCGAACGCTTGGCGGGTCAACTCCTCGACGCCCTGCGGGAGATCGTGGCGCATTGCCTGTCCGAGGGCAGTGGTGGTGCGACGCCGTCGGACTTCCCGCTGGCGGGTCTGGACCAGGCCGGTGTGGACCGGGTCGTCGGTGACGGCCGTGGTGTGGAGGACGTGTATCCGCTGACGCCGATGCAGTCCGGCATGCTCTTCCACTCCCTCGCCGAGCCCGAATCCCCCGCCTACTTCGAGCAGATGACCTTCGTCCTCGACGGGGTCGCCGACCCCGAGGTGCTGGCACAGGCGTGGCAGCGGGTCGTGGACCACCTGGAGATCCTGCGCGGTTCGGTGGTGTGGGAGGGCGTGGACCGCCCGCTGCTGGTGGTCGGCCGCCACGTCGAACTGCCCGTGCGGCAGCTGGACTGGCGGGACCTGGCGGAGGAGGAACAGCGCGCGGCGCTTGCGGAGTTCCTGTCCGAGGACCGGGCGCAGGGCCTGGACCTGTCGGCCGCGCCGCTGATGCGGCTCGTCCTCATCCGCGTCTCCGACAGCGCCGTACGGCTGGTCTGCTCCTTCCACCACCTGCTGCTGGACGGCTGGAGCACCTTCGACGTCCTGTCCCAGACCTTCACCGCCTACGCGGCGCTGGTGGCCGGCCGGGAGCCCGCCCTGCCCGTGCGACGCCCCTTCGGCGCGTACGTCGAGTGGCTGGAGGGCCAGGACCTGGCGTCCGCGGAGGCGTACTGGCGTGAGCTGCTGGCGGGCCTCGACACCCCCAACGCGCTGCCCTACGACCGCCGTCCGGCCGCCTCCCACAAGGCGCACTCCACCAGCCGGCTGGTCACTCGTCTCTCCGCCGAGGCGAGCCGGGAGCTGACCGACTTCGCCCGCCGGCACCGGCTGACGGTGAATGCTGTCGTGCAGGGTGTGTGGTCGCTGCTGCTGTCCCGCTACTCGGGTCAGTCGGATGTGGTCTTCGGTGCGACGGTTTCGGGTCGTCCGGCTGATCTGCCGGGTGTGGACTCGATGGTCGGCATGCTGATCAACACCCTTCCGGTGCGGGTCCGGATCGACCCCGAGGCCGAAGTGGCCGAGTGGCTGGGCCGGTTGCAGCAGGCTCAGGTGGAGGCGCGGCAGTTCGAGTACGTGCCGCTGCCGCAGATCCAGTCCTGGAGCGACGCGGACCGGGGCACCAACCTCTTCGACAGCCTCGTCGTCTTCGAGAACTATCCGGTCGACGGCCGGGCGGCGGCCGAAGGCGGCCTGACCGTCAGCGAGGTCGAGGGCGCGGACGTCACCAACTACCCGCTGAACCTCATCGCCTACGCGGGCGAGGAGCTGGCCTACGCCCTGGCCTACGACGCCGGACTCTTCGACCCGGCCACCGTCGAGCGGATCGCAGCCCACTTCGGCACCCTGCTCGCCGGGGCCGTCGCCGGCCCGCAGCACACGCTCGCGGCGCTGCCCATGCTCGGCGAGGGCGAGTTCGAGACCGTCGTGCGCGACTGGAACGACACCGCCCGCCCGCTCCCGGACGCCTCTCTGCCCGAGCTGTTCGCACAGCGCGCGGCCGAGCAGCCGGACGCCGTGGCGCTCTCCTACGAGGGCGAGCACCTCACCTACCGGGAGCTGGACGAGCGCGCCAACCGGCTGGCCCACCACCTGGCCGCCCTCGGCGCCGGGCCGGAGGCCAGGGTCGGGCTGTGCGCGGAGCGCGGCGCCCAGGCGGTCATCGCGCTGCTGGGCATCGTCAAGGCGGGTGCGGCCTATGTCCCGCTGGACCCGGAGTACCCGGCCGAGCGGCTGGCGTTCATGCTCCAGGACTCCGGCATCGGCCTGCTGGTCACCCAGAAGCACCTGCGCGACCGGCTCCCGGAGACCGCGGCGGCCGTCGTCGACCTCGACGGCGACTCCGCCGACATCGCCCAACGCCCGGCTGCTGCACCGCAGGTGGCGGTCTCCGGCGACAACCTCGCCTACGTCATCTACACCTCCGGTTCGACCGGCACCCCCAAGGGCGTGCTGACCCCGCACCGGGCCGTGGTCCGCCTGGTCCACGAGGCCGGGTACACCGACATCTCACCGGGCGACACGGTCGCGCAGTTCGCCTCGCTGTCCTTCGACGCCTCCACCTTCGAGGTGTGGGGCGGCCTGCTGGGCGGCGCCCGCCTGGCCGTGCACCCGCCGACCCTGCCCACCGCGGCGGAGCTCGGCAGGTTCCTCCAGGAGCAGGAGGTGACGCACCTCTGGCTGACCGCAGGCCTGTTCCACCAGGTCGTCGACGACGGGATCGGCGCGTTCGGCGGGCTCAAGCAGCTCATCGCGGGCGGTGACAAGCTCTCCCCGGAGCACTGCGCCCGGGTGCTGGCCGCCCACCCCGCGCTGCGGCTGACCAACGGCTACGGCCCCACCGAGGCCACGACCTTCACCGCCACCCACGAGCTGGGCGCGGACACCGACGGCACGGCGCCGGTGCCGCTGGGCCGCCCGATCGGCAACACCCGGGTGTACGTCCTCACCGACACCCTCCGGCCCGCCCCCGTCGGCGTGCCCGGAGAGCTGTACATCGCCGGTGCCGGTCTGGCCCGCGGCTACCTCAACCGGCCCGGGGCGACCGCCGAACGGTTCGTCGCCGACCCCTTCGGCGCGCCGGGGGAGCGCATGTACCGCTCCGGCGACCTCGCCGCGTGGCGGGCGGACGGCACCCTGGAGTTCCTGGGCCGCGCCGACGGCCAGGTCAAGATCCGCGGCTTCCGGATCGAGACCGGCGAGATCGAAGCCGCCCTGACCGCCCACCCGGACATCACCGACGCCGTCGTGGTCCCCCACGAGGAGGACGGCCGCAAGGTCCTGGTCGCCTACCTGGTGGCACCGGCCTGGACCGAGCCCAACACGGCCGTGCTACGTGACCACTTGGCGGCGACGCTGCCCGGCCACATGCTGCCCTCGGCGTTCCTCGTCCTGCCCAGGCTGCCGCTGACCGCCAACGGCAAGGTCGACCGGCGGGGCCTCCCGGAGCCCGGACAGCGCGTGGAGACCGGCACCGCCTACGAGGCGCCCGGCACCGTCACCGAGGAGTTCCTCGCGGAGGTCTGGCAAGAGCTGCTGGGCGCCGAACGGGTCGGCATCCACGACGACTTCTTCGCACTGGGCGGCGACTCGCTGCTGGCCCTGCGGACGGTGTCGCGGATCAACGCCGCGTTCGGCACCGAGCTCTCGCCGCGGGTCCTCTTCGACCGGCCGACCGTCGCGCAGACCGCGTACGAGGTCGAGGAGCAGATCCTCGCCGAACTGGAGCAGACCGCCGGCGACCGGTGACGGGACCGGGGGCGGGCAACCGCCCGCCCCCGCCCCCCGCTTCCGCACCACCCGACAACCCCGAAAGGCAAGACCGTGTCCAACCCGTTCGAGCAGTCCGACCGTTCCTACCGCGTGCTGGTCAACTCCGAGGGCCAGCACTCCCTGTGGCCCGCCACCAACGAGGTGCCCGCCGGCTGGACGACCGCCCTGGAGGCCGCTCCGCGCGAGGAGTGCCTGGCCTACGTGGAGACCCACTGGACCGACATGCGGCCCCAGAGCCTGGCCGGCCACTAGGGCGTGTCCGGTAGATCTTCGCGCCCCGAAGGGGCGCGGGGAACTGCGCGGCCAGCCACGATGCGCCCGCAGCCGAGGTTCTCGGGGCTGCGCCCCGGACCCCAGAGGCAGTGCGTCGGCTGCAGGCCGGTGGGGGCTGGTCGCGCCCACGCGGCGGAGCCGCATATGTCAACAGCCCCGCGCCCCTGACGGGGCGCACCCGCAACCCACCACCCGTATTCCGCAGCCCGTAGGGGGACCCTCCATGAACACGCCGTCATCCCGCGCGGACCGGATCGCCGCGCTGCCCGAGCACCTGCGGTCGGCGCTCGCCAAGCGCCTGGCCGGTCAGGCCGCCGCCACGCTGTCGATCCCGTCCGTGCCGCGCGACGGCGCGCTGCCGATGTCGTACGGCCAGCAGCGGCTCTGGTTCCTGGAGGACTTTGAGCCGGAGAGCACCGACTACCACTCGGCGCTTCCCCTGCGGCTGAAGGGCGAGGTGGACACCCACGCGCTGCGGGGCGCGCTGGACGGTCTGGTGGCCCGGCACGAGGCGCTGCGCACCACCTTCGGCACGGTGGACGGCAAGGGTGTGCAGACCGTCCACCCGGAGCTCGCGCCCGAGTGGACCGAGGCCGACGTGTCCGGTGCGCCGGCCGGGGAGCGCGAGGAGCGGGCCCGCGAGCTGGTGCGGGCCGAGATGGCGCGCCCGTACGACCTGAAGGTCGGCCCGCTGGTGCGGGTGCTGCTGGTCCGGGTGGCGGACGACGAATACGTCTGCGTGCTCGGGATGCACCACATCGTCACCGACGGCTGGTCGATGGGCATCGTCGCCCGCGAGCTCGGCGCCCTGTACGCGGCCCGGGTCGAGGGCCTGGACGCGGGCCTGCCCGAAGTCGCCGTCCAGTACCCGGACTTCGCGGCCTGGCAGCGCGGCCGCCTGGAGGACGGCGGGCTGCTGGAGAAGCAGGTCCAGTGGTGGCGCGAGCGGCTGGCGGGCATCGCCCCGCTGGAGCTGCCCACCGACCGGCCGCGCCCCGCGGTGCGCTCCAGCGCGGGTGCGGTGTACGGCTTCGAGGTGCCCGCGGAGACCGTCGCGGCCGTCAAGGACCTGGCCCGCCGGCAGGGCGCCACCCTGTTCATGACGCTGACGGCCGCCGTCCAGACGGTCCTCGCCCGCTACTCCGGCCAGGAGGACATCGCGGTCGGCACCTCCTCCTCCGGTCGCGGCGGCAAGGACCTGGAGCAGCTGGTCGGCTTCCTGGTCAACACCGTCGTGCTGCGCTCGCGGATCGACCCGCAGGTGTCCTTCACGGAGCTGCTGGGCCAGGTCAAGGAGACCGTCCTGGAGGCCTTCGCCCACGAGGACGTGCCCTTCGACAAGCTCGTCGAGGCGCTGGCGCCCGAGCGCGACACCAGCCGCACCCCGCTGGTGCAGGCCATGGTCGTGCTGCAGAACGCCCCGGCCGGGCCCGCCAAGTTCCCCGGCGTGGAGACCTCCCCGTACCCGCTGGAGCGGGACGCCGCCCTCTTCGACATCACCGTCGAGTTCGAGGAGCGCGACGGCACGCTGCTGGGCCTGATCGAGTACAGCACCGAACTGTTCGACGAGGCGACCGTCGCCCGTCTGGCCGGCCACCTCGACGTCCTGCTGGCCGCCGCGGCCCGCACCCCCGACGTGCCGCTGTCGGCCCTGCCGATGCTCACCGGCGGCGAGCTGGAGCAGCTCGTCCGCACCTGGAACGCCACCGGCACCGCCGGGGCCGGGACCGGTCTGATCCACGAGCGGCTGGCCGAGCAGGCCGCCCGCACCCCCGACGCCGTCGCCGTGGTCGCCGAGGACGAGACCCTCACCTACCGCCAGCTGGAGGAGCGCGCCAACCGGCTCGCCCACCACCTGCGCGAACTGGGCGCGGGCGCCGACACGTTGACCGGCCTGTGCGTGGAGCGCGGCGCCGAGATGGTCGTCGGCCTGCTCGGCATCATCAAGGCGGGCGCCGCCTACGTGCCGCTCGACCCCGCCTTCCCCGCCGACCGCCTGGCGTACATGCTCCAGGACTCCGGGGCCCGCCTGATCGTCACCCAGGGCCGGGTGCGCGACCGCCTGCCGCAGACCGCCGCCACCGTGGTGGACCTCGACGCCGACCGCGCCGCCATCGCGGCCCGCCCGGCGACCGCCCCCGACGCGGCCGTCGCCCCCGACCACCTCGCCTACGTCATCTACACCTCCGGCTCGACCGGCAACCCCAAGGGCGTCGCCATCGAGCACCGCAACCTGCGGCACATCTGCGCCGCCTGGGACGAGCGGTACGGCCTGGCCGACCTGAAGCTGCGCTTCCTGTCCGTCTCCAGCCTCTCCGTCGACCTGTTCTTCGCCGACCTGATCCGCTCCCTGCCGTTCGGCGGCGCCCTGATCGTCGCCTCCAAGGACGTCACCACCGAGCCCGCCGCCCTCCTGGACCTGATCGACAGGACCGGCGCCACCGGCATCGAGATCGTGCCGTCCCTGATGAACGCCGTCCTCCAGGAGACCGAGCGGCGCGGCGCGGGCTTCCCGCCGCTCAGGCTGATCTCGGTGGGCTCCGAGGGCTGGCGCGTGGAGGACTGCCGGGCGCTGCTGCGCCAGGTCCAGGACGGCACCGTGGTCGTCAACGCCTACGGCGGCACCGAGGCCACCGTCGACTCCACCGTCTTCGTCCCCACCGACGAGGCCCTGGACCGCAGTGTCTTCGTGCCCATCGGCAGCCCGCTGCCCGGCACCCGCGTGTACGTCCTGGACCCGGCCATGCAGGTCGTGCCGGTGGGCGTGCCCGGCGAGATCTACATCGGCGGCGACGGCATCGGCCGCGGCTACCACGGCCGCCCGGACCTGACCGCCGAGCGCTTCCTGACCAGCCCCTTCGACGCCGCCGACCGCCTCTACCGGACCGGCGACCGGGCCCGCCGGCTGCCCGGCGGCGAGCTGGAGTTCCTGGGCCGCGCCGACGACCAGGTCAAGATCCGCGGCTTCCGCATCGAACTCGGCGAGGTGGAGAGCGCCGTCCTGGCCCACCCGGACGTCGAGAACGCGGCCGTGGTCGCCCACCAGGGCGCCGACGGGCGCCGCCGCCTGGTCGCCTACCTCGTCACCGGCCGCGAACTCCCCACCACCGAACTGCGCACCTACCTGTCCGGGGCGCTGCCGGACTACATGGTCCCGGCGGTCTTCGTCCCGCTGGAGAAGCTGCCGCTGACCCCGAGCGGCAAGGTGGACCGCCGCAACCTGCCCGAGCCGGAGGTCCGGACGGACCACCTCGGCAGCGAGTACGTCGCCCCGCGCACCCCGGCCGAGGAAGCCCTCGCCGCCGTGTGGGCCGACGTGCTGGGCGTCGAACGGGTGGGCATCCACGACAACTTCTTCGACCTGGGCGGCGATTCGATCCTGTCCATCCAGGTCGTCTCCCGGGCCCGGCAGGCCGGACTCCGCCTCACCTCCAAGCTGCTCTTCACCCACCAGACGGTCGCCGGTCTCGCGGCCGTGGCGGGCGAGATCTCCGCGGAGCCCGCCGTCACCGTGCCCGACACCGTCTCGGGCGAGGTCGAACTGACCCCCATCCAGGCCTGGTTCCTGGCCGAGCACACCGTCGACCCGCACCACTACGCCATGTCCGTCCAGGTCGAACTGGCACCGGGAACGGACGCCGGGCTGCTGGAGCGCGCCCTGTCGGCGGTCGTGGCCCACCACGACGCGCTGCGCATGCGCTACCGCCGCGAGGACGGGCAGTGGGTGCAGGAGTACGGCGACGCGCCCGCAGGACTGCTGGCCGTGCGGCCGGCGGACGAGGCGGACGACGCGGCGCTGGAGGCCCAGCGGGCGCTGAACCTGACCTCGGGCGAACTGGTCAAGGCCGTCTTCCTCCCCGCGGAGGGAGAAAAGGCGGAGGCACCGCGCCTCTTCCTGGCCGTGCACCACATCGTCATGGACGGTGTGTCGTGGCGGGTGGTCCTGGAGGACCTGGCCACGGCGTACGGGCAGCTGGCCGAGGGCCGTCCGGCGGACCTGGGTGCCAAGACCTCCAGCTACCAGCTGTGGGCCGAGCGCCTCTCCGGTCACGTCCGCTCCGGCGGCCTGGACGACGAGATCGCGCACTGGAAGGCCGTCGACCCGAACAACGCCCCCCAACTCCCCACCGACAAGGCCGGGGAGAACGTCACCGCGCACGAGCGGACCGTGACCGTCCGCCTCGGCGGCGAGGAGACCGAGGCCCTGCTGCACCAGGTCCCTGCCGTCTACCGCACCCAGATCAACGACGTCCTGCTCAGCGCGCTGGGCCGCACTCTGTCCCGGTGGGTGGGCCGGGAGCGCGTGGTGCTCGGCCTGGAGGGCCACGGCCGTGAGGAGCTGTTCGAGGACGTCGACCTGTCCCGCACGGTCGGCTGGTTCACCACGCACTTCCCGATCGCCCTCACGCTGCCCGGCGAGTCCGGGTGGGGTGCGACCCTGAAGTCGGTCAAGGAGCAGCTGCGGGCCGTCCCGGGCCGCGGCCTGGGCTACGACGCCCTGCGCTTCCTGTCGGAGCCCGGCACTCCGGGCCACGCGCTGCACGCCGACCGCCTGCCGCAGATCAGCTTCAACTACCTGGGTCAGTGGGACGGCACCACCAGCCGCGACGGCCTCGTCCGCGACCGGCTCCCGGCCCTGGGCCTGGACCACGCGCCGGACGAGCCCCGCCCCTACCTCCTCGACGTCGTCGGCATGGTCGAGGGCGGCGCCCTCGGCTTCACCTGGATCTACTCCGGCGAGGTCTTCGACGACACCACGATCGAGCGTCTGGCCGGTCAACTGCTGGATGCCCTGCGGGAGATCGTGGCGCATTGCCTGTCGGAGGGCAGTGGTGGTGCGACGCCGTCGGACTTCCCGCTGGCGGGTCTGGACCAGGCCGGTGTGGACCGGGTCGTCGGTGACGGGCGGGGCGTGGAGGACGTGTATCCGCTGACGCCGATGCAGTCCGGCATGCTCTTCCACACGCTCGCCGAGCCCGAATCCCCGGCGTACTTCGAGCAGATGACCTTCGTCGTGGACGGGGTCGGTGATCCGGAGCTGCTGGCGTCGGCGTGGCAGCGCGTGGTGGATCACCTGGAGATCCTGCGCGGTTCGGTGGTGTGGGAGGGCGTGGACCGCCCGCTGCTGGTGATCAACCGGCAGGTCGAGATCCCCGTGCGGCACCTGGACTGGCGGGACCGGTCGGAGAGGGAGCAGCAGGAGGCGCTTGCGGAGTTCCTGTCCGAGGACCGGGCGCAGGGTCTGGACCTGTCGGCCGCGCCCCTGATGCGGCTCGCCCTCATCCGTGTCTCCGACAGCACGGTGCGGGTCGTCCGGACCTCGCACCACGTCCTGCTGGACGGCTGGAGCACCTCCCAGATGCTCGACGAACTCACCACCGCCTACGACGCGCTGGCGGCCGGCCGGGAACCCGTACTGCCCGTGCGACGCCCCTTCGGCGCGTACGTCGAGTGGCTGCAGAGCCAGGACCTGGCATCCGCGGAGGCGTACTGGCGTGAGCTGCTGGCAGGCTTCGACACCCCCAACGCGCTGCCTTTCGACCGTCGTCCGGACACTTCCCACAAGGCGCAGTCGGCCAGCCGGCTCGTCTCGTACCTGACGCCGGAACTGTCGGAGCGGATCTACGCGTTCGCCCGCCGGCACCGGCTGACGGTGAACGCCGTGATGCAGGGCGTGTGGTCGCTGCTGCTGTCCCGCTACTCGGGTCAGTCGGATGTGGTCTTCGGTGCGACGGTTTCGGGTCGTCCGGCCGATCTGCCGGGTGTGGACTCGGTGGTCGGCATGCTGATCAACACCCTTCCGGTGCGGGTCCGGGTGGACCAGGAGGCCCCTGTGGCCGAGTGGCTGGGCCAGGTGCAGCAGGCTCAGGTGGAGGCGCGGCAGTTCGAGTACGTGCCGCTGCCGCAGATCCAGTCCTGGAGCGACGCGGAGCGGGGCACCAACCTCTTCGACAGCCTCGTCGTCTTCGAGAACTTCCCGATGGACGAGCAGGGTCCGGCCGACGGCGACGGCGGCGCGCACCTGCACGGCCTCGAAGGCGCCGACGTCACCAACTACCCGCTCAACTTCATCGCCTACGCGGGCGAGGAGCTGGCCTACGCCCTCTCCTACGACGCCGAACTCTTCGACGCGGCCACGGTCGAGCGGATGGCCGGTCACGTGCGGACGGTGCTGGAGGGCATGGTCGCCTGCCCGCAGGGCGCCGTGGCGGAGCTTCCGATGCTGACGGATGCGGAATTGGGGCTGGTTGTCGATGAGTGGAATGCGACGGGTGGTGTGGCGGCTCCGGCGGGCTGCATCCATGAGCGGGTGGCTGACCGGGCGGCGTTGACGCCGGATGCGGTGGCGGTCTGCTACGGAGACGAGTCGCTGACCTACCGGGAGCTGGACGAGCGGGCCAATCAGCTCGCCCACCGCCTGATCGCCGGGGGTGCCGGTCCGGATGCTCTGGTCGGTCTGTCGGTGGAGCGCAGTACCGAGATGGTGGTCGGGCTGCTGGGCATCATGAAGGCGGGTGCGGCGTACGTTCCGCTGGACCCGGCCTACCCCGCCGACCGTCTCGCCTACATGCTGGAGGACTCGGGCGCGCGGCTGCTGGTCACCCACCGGGGTCTGCAGGACGGGCTGCCTGCCGAGGGCGTGACCGTCGTCGACCTGGACCGTGAGCGGTCTGCCATAGCCGAACTCCCGGTCTACGCACCGCAGGTGACGGTGTCCGGCGACAACCTCGCCTACGTCATCTACACCTCCGGTTCGACCGGCCGCCCCAAGGGCGTGGCCGTCGAGCACCACACCGTGCTCAACCTCCTCGCCAACTGTCAGCCCGCGTACGGCTTCGGGCCGGACGATGTCTGGACGGTGTTCCACTCCTACGCCTTCGACTTCTCCGTGTGGGAGCTGTGGGGCTGCCTCATCGCGGGCGGCCGCACGGTCGTCGTGCCGCACGACGTGGCGCGCAACCCCGAGGCGATGTGGGAGCTGCTGCGGGCGGAGCAGGTCACGGTGCTCAACCAGACGCCGTCGATGTTCCGCGAACTGGTCGAGCAGGCGGCGGCCTCCGGTGCGCCGGTGCTGCCGGAGCTGTGTTGGGTGATCTTCGGCGGCGAGGCGCTGGAGCCGAAGCACCTGCGCACCTGGTTCCACCAGTACGACACGGGCGACACCCGCCTGATCAACATGTACGGCATCACCGAGACGACGGTCCACGTGACCTTCCAGGAGGTCTCGGCCGAGCACGTGGCCTCGGGCCGGGTGCCCGCGGGCCGCCC